>JAMOMS010000128.1 GCA_027067015.1 Campylobacterales bacterium
CCGCTCCATCGAGCAGGTATGCCTCCTCCCGATCCGACGCGTCGGCGCAAAGCCTGGAGAGCGGATCGGTATCGCCCTCTTCGTATCCCAAAATCTCCTGTCCGAGCCGCTGCATCGCTTTGTGACGCGAACAGATCAGATCGCGGCAATCCTCCAGCGCCAGTGCAGTCGCCGGGGCCCCGACAATCGGCATGCGACCCTGCTCCAACAGCCGTTCTCTGCGCCGAGCCGCCGCCGATGCCTTCGACATGACCAGATCCCTGTAATGACGAAAAGCGCTCCTGTGTCGGTTGAGTTTTTCGGCAAGCATCCCGTTTTTGCGCTTGAGATAGGCATATTTGGCGCTCAGCCGCTCGTAGGCCTGCTTGTAGTAATCCCCATCGCCCGAAGGAGGCATCGCCCCCGGTTCCTTGGCCACAGAGAGGTAAAGGGCTGCGCCGGCCAGAAGCAGCGCGGCGCCCAGCGATGCGACGATCCATTTCATGCGTTCAGACTTTCCAAATAGAGTTTCGGGGATATTTTACAGTAACTTCGGCGGCGACAAAAAAAAAGGCCGGCGCCGCGAAGGCACCGGCCGATGTATCGGAAAATCCGATTAGCTGTTGATCCGGACGACGATCTCGCCGTTTTCGGCGTCGAAGACGACTTTGTCGCCCTCTTTGACTTTGTCTTCGAGGATCAGCTCCGCCAGGCGGTCTTCGACCAGTTCGTAGAGCGCGCGCTTGAGCGGGCGTGCGCCGTAGACCGGGTCGAAGCCGGCGGCGGCCACCAGATCCTTGGCGGCGTCGGTGAGCGTGATCGTGATGTCGCGCTCTTTGAGCTTCTCCTGGATACCTTTGAAGAGGATATCCACGATCTGCTTGATCGCCGCCTGATCCAGCGGGTTGAAGATGACCATGTCATCCAGGCGGTTGAGGAATTCGGGCTTGAAGTACATCTTCAGCTCGTCCTTGACCGCCTTTTCGCGATCCTCGGGATCCTTGAACTCCATGATCTTGTCGGAGGCGATGTTCGACGTCAGGATGATGATCGTGTTCCTGAAGTCGACCGTCACGCCTTTGTTGTCGGTCAGCCGTCCGTCGTCGAGCACCTGCAGCAGGATGTTGAAGACATCCGGGTGCGCCTTTTCGATCTCGTCGAAAAGGATGACGCTGTAAGGCTTGCGGCGGACCGCTTCGGTCAGCTGGCCGCCCTCTTCGTAGCCCACGTATCCCGGGGGCGCACCGACCAGGCGGCTGACCGCGTGTTTCTCCATGTATTCGCTCATGTCGATGCGGATCAGCGCCTTCTCGGTGTCGAACAGGAACTTCGCCAGGGTCTTGGCGGTCTGGGTCTTACCCACACCGGTGGGTCCCAGGAAGAGGAAGCTTCCGATGGGCCGGTTCTGTTCGCTCAGACCCGCTTTGTTGCGTTTGATGGCCCTCGCGACCGCCTTGATCGCCTGATCCTGGCCGACGACCTCCTCTTTGAGGACCTCTTCGACATGCAGGATCTTCTCTTTTTCGCTCTGGAGCATCTTCGTCACCGGGATCTGCGTCCAGCGGCTGACGATCTTGGCGATCATCTCCTCGTCGACCGCGTTTTTAAGCAGCGTTCCTTCTTCCTGCATGCGGTCCCACTGGGCGTTGAGCTCCTGGAGCTTGTTCTCCAGCTCCGGAATGCGGCCGTACTCGATCTCGGCGGCCTTGTTGTAGTCGCCGTTGCGCTTGGCCGTCTCCGCCTCGTGGCGAAGCTTCTCGATCTCGACCTTGATCTGCGCGATCTCGTTGAAGACCTGCTTTTCGGTCTCGAACTGCGCTTCGAGCTTGCGCTTTTTCTCTTCCAGATCCGCCAGCTCTTTTTCGATCTCTTTAAGGCGCTGTTCGTTCTTCTTGGACTCCTCCATCATCAGCGCCTCTTTTTCGACCTGCAGCCGGCTGATTTCGCGCTTGACGCGGGCCAGCTCGCTCGGTTCGCTCTCGATCTGCATCTTCAGCTCCGCCGCCGCTTCGTCGATCAGGTCGATCGCCTTGTCGGGCAGGTAGCGGTCGGTGATGTAGCGGGCCGAAAGCTTGGCCGCCGCCACCAGGGCGCTGTCAAGAATGGTGACGTTATGAAACGCTTCCAGACGCTCTCTTAAGCCCCGTAGAATCTGCAAGGCCTGGTTAATCGTCGGCTCATTGACGTGCACCGGCTGGAAGCGCCGCTGAAGCGCCGCGTCTTTTTCAAAATATTTGCGGTACTCCTTGAGCGTCGTGGCGCCGATGGTGTGCAGTTCGCCGCGGGCCAGGGCGGGTTTGAGCATATTGGCCGCGTCCATGCTCCCTTCACTCGCGCCAGCTCCCACTATGGTGTGGATCTCGTCGATAAACAAAATCACGTCACCGCTTTGCTTCACCTCTTCAATCACGGCCTTAAGACGATCCTCAAACTCGCCCCGATATTTCGCGCCCGCGATCAGCGCGCTCATATCCAAGGCGATCACCCGCTTATTTTGCAAACTGGCGGGCACCTCTTTGTTGACAATGCGTTGGGCCAGCCCCTCGACAATGGCGGTTTTACCCACGCCGGGCTCGCCGAGCAGGATCGGGTTGTTTTTGGTTTTGCGAATCAAAATCTGCATCACCCGCTCGATCTCCTCATCCCGACCGATCACGGGGTCCAGCTCACCGTCAATCGCCTTTTTGTTCAGGTCGATGCCGTATTTCTCCAACGCTTCCAGCGTTTCGTCGGCGGTCTGGCTCTCGATCTTCTTGCCGCCGCGAATCGCCTCAAACGTCTTTTTCAGCTCCATCAGATCGACAAACTTGCCCAGCACCTCCTTGATCTGCGCCTGCTCCAGGTTGGCCAAAAGCCAGGTATCTACGGCCAGGTACTGGTCGCCCTGCCGGGCCATAAGTCCCTCGGCGTTTTGCAAACTCTCCTGCAAAGCCCGCCCGATCTTGATGCTCTCTTTGGTCACGGTTGAGACTTTCGGAAGCCGGTCGGCCACGCTCTTGGCCTCCAGCTCCAGGGGCGCTTTGTCCACGTTCATGCGGTTCAGCGCCTGGTTGAGCACGCTACCGCTGTTGGTCAGAAGCGCCCACACCAGATGCACAGGCTCCACTTCGGGGTTTTTATTGTGCAGTGCCAGGCTAACGCCCGACTCAATGGTTTCGGTCATTTGGTGGGTCAGTTTTTCCAAAATACTCATTACGTCTCCTTTGCCCCCGCCTTTGGGCGGAGTCTCTCATTTTTTAGGCAGATTTTATACCGATTCTGGCAACTTTTCCGCGACTTAAGTCGCACACCCGAACGGTAACACACCAAAATGATAATATCACATTTAGTCAGATCATGTCAAAGTTTCTTACAAATATTATTCAATTCCAAAAGCAAAACCAGGTAAACGAGACGGGGCCATTTATCCGCTTTTCAGAGACAACCTATTATAATATCTTCCAAAAATCTTGCCAGGAACGGACCGCAACCAAAATGAAAAAAAGACAATCTCTCATGACCGTCGGTTTTCTCTCCACCGCCGTCGCGCTTACCCTCATGAGCGCGCCCGGACTGCTTGCCAAAAGCACGCCTACAACCGATACCGTCTCCAAACTGGAGGCGCTGACCAAATTCACCCAGGTTGTCAGCACCGTCGAACACTACTATGTTGACGACCTGAGTATCAACGAGATCATCAACAAAGCCATCAAGGGCCTCATGGCCAATCTCGACGCCCACTCCTCCTTTCTGGACGCCAAAAGCTTCAAGGAGATGAAGATCCAGACCTCCGGCGAATTCGGGGGGCTGGGTATCACCGTCGGTATGCGTGACGGGGCGCTCACCGTCATCGCCCCGCTTGACGGCACACCCGCCGACAAAGCGGGCATCAAAGCCGGCGACATCATTCTAAAAATCGACGACAAATCGACCCTCAACATGACACTGGATGAGGCGGTCAAGCTGATGCGGGGTAAGCCCGGCACCAAAATCAAGCTGACTGTTGTGCGCAAAAACGAACCCAAACCCATTGTCATTCCCATCACCCGCGCCATTATCAAGATCCAATCGGTCTACACCAAGAAAATCGACGGCGATATCCTTTACATTCGTATCGTCTCTTTTGACAAAAAAGTGGTTAAGGATGTCAAAAAGGCCCTGGCCGACAACCCGACGGCCAAGGGCATTATTATTGACCTGCGCAACAACCCCGGCGGCCTGCTGGATCAGGCGGTGGGACTGGTGGACCTGTTTGTCGATCACGGCGTCATCGTCTCCCAAAAAGGACGGGTCAAAGAGGAAAACGACGTTTATAAAGCCCACAAAGCTGGCACCCGCGCCCACATTCCGCTGGTAGTTCTCGTTAACGGCGGAAGCGCGAGCGCGAGCGAGATTGTCAGCGGCTCACTGCAGGACCACCGCCGGGCCGTTATCGTGGGTGAAAAGACGTTCGGCAAGGGATCGGTACAGATTATTATGCCCATCAACAAAAAAGAGGCCCTGCGCCTTACCATCGCCCGCTACTATCTTCCCAGCGGCCGTACCATCCAGGCCGTCGGCGTCACGCCCGATATCAAAGTGCCTTTCGGCAAGGTACAGATTGAGGAAGATACCTTCGCCATCAAGGAAGCGGAGCTGAAAAAACACCTCAAAAGCGAGTTGGAGAAGATCGACGGCAAAAAAAGGACAACAAAATCCTCCAAAAAAGAGGATAAGAAAAAGGTTATCACCGAAAAAGAACTGCACAACGACAACCAGCTTAAAGAGGGTGTCGATATTCTGCGCGCGCTCATCATCACTCACGGAAGGAAATAACCGATGCAAAAACGCGATCTCCTTTATGAAGGCAAGGCCAAACGGCTCTTCACCACCGACGACGACAACCTTTTGATTGCCGAATTCAAAGACGACCTGACCGCTTTTAACGGCGAAAAACACGACACCGAAGCGGGTAAAGGCGCATTGAACAACCGTATCAGCACCGAGCTCTTCAAGCTCCTTGAAAGCAAGGGGATCCCCACCCACTACGTCGATACCCCCGACGAGAACCATATGCTGGTCAAAAAAGTGGAGATTATCCTGATTGAGGTGGTGGTACGCAATATCGCCACCGGCAGTCTCTCCAAACGGCTGGGTATCGAAGACGGCACCAAACTCCCCTTTACCCTGGTGGAGTTCTACTACAAACGCGACGACCTGAACGACCCCATCATCAACGACGAGCACTGCCTTATTCTTGATCTGGTGCGCCACGAGGGAGACCTGGAGGAGCTCAAACGGCTGGGCCGGGAGATTAACGTCATTCTCAAATCCTTCTTCGCCGACAAGGGCCTGAACCTGGTCGATTTCAAGGTGGAGTTCGGCTACGACCGTGAAGGCAATATTTTATTGGCTGATGAGATCAGCCCCGACAGTTGCCGGTTTTGGGATATGGAATCGGGCGAAAAGCTGGACAAAGACCGCTTCCGCCAGGGACTTGGCGGCGTGAAAGTCGCCTATGAAGAGGTTCTTAAACGCATTTTGGGAGAAAACAAATGAAAGCCATCGTCAACGTCTATCTGAAAGAGGGGGTTCTTGACCCCCAGGGCAAAGCGGTTCACCACGCCCTGGATTCGCTGGGTTTTAACGGTGTCAAAGATGTCCGTGTCGGCAAGCAGATCGTTTTGGAGCTGGAAGCCAATGACAAAGAGACGGCCAAGACGGAAGTGCAGAAGATGTGCGAAACCCTGTTGGCCAATACCGTGATTGAAGATTACAACGTCGAGATTGTCTCATGAACGTGACCGTTTTGCAGTTTCCGGGCACCAACTGCGAATTTGACACCCAATACGCTTTTAAACGGCTCAACCAAAACGTCACCATTCTTTGGCACGAAGAGACCGCCCTGCCCGAAAATACCGACCTGGTCGTAGTCCCCGGCGGATTCAGCTACGGCGACTACCTGCGTAGCGGCGCCATCGCCCGCTTCAGTCCCGTCATGCAAGCGGTCAAGGCGTTTGCCGAAAAAGGGGGCTATGTCTTGGGCATCTGCAACGGCTTTCAGATTCTGCTTGAGAGCCACCTGCTCCCCGGCGCCATGAAACGCAACGAAAACCTCCACTTTGTCTCCAAGCACCACTGGCTCAAAGTGGAAAATCGCGACAACCGCTTTTTGAGCAAATGCGAGGTGGGAGAGCTCTTAAACATCCCCATCGCCCACGCCGAGGGGAACTACTTTATTGAAGAAGAGGGCCTCAAGGCGCTTTGGGATAACGGCCAAGTCCTGCTGACCTATTGCGATTCAGCGGGCAACCCGGCCAACCCCAACGGCTCGGTGGACAATATCGCCGGCATCTGCAACAAAGGGCGCAACGTCTTTGGCCTGATGCCCCACCCCGAAAGAGCCATGGAAGAGATTCTCGGCTCCGCTGACGGCGTAAAAATGCTGGAAGGGCTTTGCTCCTGACTGTGCGGCTCTTGGTATTGACCTTCGCGCTCTTCTCCGTTTTATGGGGAAGGGGCAATCTGGCATGGGAAGAGAGCGGTGACTATAACCGGCCACCGCTTGCGCAAACACAAGAAGCCCTCCTCTATATCACACCCGAAAACTACCCTCAAAAACTTTATATCGGCCAAATCTTTGCCGTCACGTTAAAAATCACGTCGCTTAATCGCCATCTTCCCTACTCGGTTACTATAAAAGGCGGCAAAAACGTCTACGCGCTCAGCCGCGTGAAATACCTCTCACCCAAATCGCGTGCCCGTGTCACTTTCTATTTCAAAGCCACCGGTACGCCGGTGGTAGTGCCGCGCTTTATTGTTCAATACGAAAACGGCACCGGTCGAGCCGGGACAACGCCCCGTTCTATTCCCGCCGTCCGACTTAATCCGCCCCGTCACTACAGCGGCGTGTTGGCCACGAGCCTTCAACTGTTAAACTACCAGGCTTCCACTTACGATCAAAACCGTAACATTCTGGTTTTGGATATGAACGCCTCGTTCGCCAATCTACGCGACTTTCATCTTCCCGGGGCATTAAAAGAGGGAATTGACACCTTTAAGGGCGGGCCGCTCGCTTCCAAAATGGTCTATTATGCCGTCTTACCCGAAAGTACCGAACAGGTACGTTTTAGCTACTTTAACCTAACCAAAAACCGCTACGAAACCTTCCGTATTCCGGTGCTTGTCAAACGCAGTAGCGTCAGCACCCAGACCAACCTCGACCCGCAGGCCAGCGAGTTTACCCGGTTCAAGATCGCCGTGACGCTCTTTTTCATCGCGCTGTGGCTCCTGCTTTGGTTCAAAACCCGCCGCTGGCGCTATCCCTTTTATGTCACATTGGCCACCGCCTATCTGCTGACCTACCTCATTCCGCTTAAAAAGGTCTGCCTCAAACGCAACACCGTGGTCTATCTACTGCCAACACCCCAAAGCACTGCCTTTATGCGCATGGATAAAGAGACTGAAGCCAAAGAGATGGCCATACGGGGCGACTATGTCAAAATCCAGCTTCCCAATAACCGAATAGGATGGATCAAACATGAAGATCTTTGCCAAAATTAGGTTCTTTTACGCCGCATTTGTCATCTCCTTTGTGGTCTCGGTCATGATACCGTTGTTAAAACTTTTGCCCAACCGCAAACGCGAGATACTCCACTACGGCAACCGGGTAATGGTGGCCCTGCTGGGCGCGCGTATCGAAACCGTCGGCCAACCCGATGAAAGGGCCCGGCTTTACGTTATGAACCACCAGGGCATCGTCGATATTATCGTCATGGAAGCGCTACTGAAAAAGAATCTTCGCTGGGTCGCCAAAAAGGAGCTTTTTGAGGTGCCGTGGTTTGGGCTACTGCTTAAAAACGCCGAGATGATCAGCATCGACCGACAGGATCGCAAAGGGTTGATCAAACTGCTTAAAGAGGTAAAAACCTCTATCGAAAAGATGCACCGGCCCGTGGCTATCTTCCCCGAGGGGACCCGTTCCAAAACCCAAAAGCTTCTGCCTTTCAAAGAGGGCACCCGCATGATCGCCGAAAAATTCGGTCTTATCGTCCAGCCGGTCGTGATCGTGGGAAGCAAGCGCATTGTCAACGAACATGAAAAAACATCGGGCTCAGGTACTGTCAAGGTGATCTTCCTGCCGGCCATCGACGCCAAAGAGGCGCCCCAAAAGTGGTATGAAGAGCTCCATGCCCAGATGCAAAGACGCATTGACGAAGAGGCCGGGCATGGGCTGTTTCGCTAAACTTTTCCTCTTTTCACTCCTTTTAACGCCGATACTTTGGAGTGCCGAGCCCCTGCGCATCGGAACCGACGCCGCCTTGCCCCCCTACACATTTAAAAACGCCGAAGGCCAAACGGTGGGCATTGAGATAGATCTGGCCCGACTGGTGGCCCAATCCCTCAACCGCCCTTTGCGAATCAAAATCCTACCCTTCAAAAAACTTTTTGACGCCCTGAAAGACGGGGAGATCGACATGATCATGGCGGGCCTTTCCGTAACCAAAGCGCGTGCAGAAAAAATGCTCTTTACCGTCCCGTGGTGGCATACGGCCCAGATGGCCCTCACCCATCAGGCCAACCGCCTCATTCCCAATCCCTCCTCCGGCGGCACCGGGATGCGCGTGGGCTACCTAAAAGAGACCACGGGCCAACTACTGGTTAGTCGCCGCTTTCATAAAGCCAAATCTTTTGGATTCGAGACAATCGAAGAGGGCATCGCCAAGCTTATTCATAACCAAATCGACTACCTCTTTGTGGACGCCCCCACCGTCTGGTACTACACCAGCGTCCACCCGCTTGAGCATATCGCCGGCTGGTACCTTCCCTACACCGACGAGCCCCTGGCCTGGGCCCTTCGTCCAAATCAAACGGCGCTGAAAAAAGCGTTGGACGCACACATCCAAACGTGGCGCCAGGACGGCACTATCCGTAAAATCCTCGGGCACTGGATTCCGGCGGCGGCAGTCGCGCCCAACCCCGACAGACTTATCCGTTTTGACCGGTAAGTTCCCGCAGTTTCGCCTTGCAGGCAACAATCTGCTCTTTGATTTTTGCCATCATTTCGCGGGCTTCGCCCTCCTCAAAATCGTTGTCGGCCCACTCCAGCTTCTCGGCCCACGCCAGATAGCGGGCCTTGAGCTCTTTAAACTCTTTTTGCAACGCTTCAGGTGTCGGTGTCTTACTCTCTTTATTGGGCATCTACGCTCCTAACCTGATAATTTTGTCACTGCACCATTTAGCCAGATCCTCGTCGTGGGTAATGAGTAAAATCCCCACCTCCTCCAGGCTCTCCACCAGCATACGCATGACATCAAGCTGAATCAGATTATCCAGCGCCGACGTGGGTTCATCGGCCAGCAGTAGTCTGGGGCGCATCAGCAGTGCCCGCAAAATAGAAGCCCTTTGCAGTTGGCCGCCGGAGAGTTCATGAGGCAGTTTTTCCAAAAGGGCGATATCAAAGCCCATCCTTTGGCAAAAAGACGCCATGCCCGACGTATCGGCCACGTCTTGAATTTGGTTTATCAGCGAAAAAGAGGGGTGAAAGGAGCTGTACGGGTCTTGAAAAACCTGGGAAAAAGGCGCCTTTTCAATCACTCCTCCAAGCGGTTTCAAAAAACCGGCAATCAACTCAAACAGTGTGCTTTTACCGCTACCGCTGGGGCCCAGAATGGTCACGATCTCCCCGCGCCGGACGCGCAAAGAGAAGTTTTGATACAACAGCCGGTCAGCGCGGTAGCCGAATGTGAGGTTTTGAATATCAAGGACCGTTTCGGCTACCGGCTCCATCCGCTACTCCCTGATCTGCCCACTGCCGAAAATCTTGTATTTGTAGGTGGTCAGGTCGTTGATGCCCATGGGGCCGCGGGCGTGAAGCTTGTTAGTTGAGATGCCCACCTCCGCGCCAAAACCGAACGCCCCGCCGTCGGTAAAGCGGGTGGAGGCGTTAACATAGACACACGCCGCGTCCACCTCGTTCAAAAAGCGCTCCGCTGTTTTGTGGTCGTTGGTAACAATCGCCTCGCTATGGCCCGACCCGTAACGGCGGATATGGGCAATGGCCTCATCCAACCCGTCAACGACCTTGATTGAGAGTATATTGGCCAGGTACTCGGTATCGTAATCCTCTTCGCCGGCGGGCTCTACGGGGATGATTTGGCGGGTCGCCTCGTCCCCCAGAAGTTTTGTCGCCTCGGCGTCGAAGGCCTCTTTGAGCCTGGGCAGTGCCGTATCGGCGACGGCGCGATCTACCAGCAGGGTCTCCATGGCGTTGCAGACACCGGGCCGCTGGCACTTGGCGTTGACGGCGATTTTGACGGCCTCGTCCAGATCGGCCCCGGCGTGGATATAGGTGTGACACAACCCCTTGTCGTGCTTAACCACCGGGACCGTGGCATTTTCGTTGACAAAGCGTATCAGCGCCTCACCGCCCCGGGGGATGATAAGATCGACATACCGATCCATCCGAATCAGCTTCGCCACCCCCTCCCGGCTGGCATCGGGCAGGAGACTCACCAGCGCCTCGGGCAATCCTTCCCGGCGTAAAACGTCACGAATCACACCGGCGATGGCACTGTTGCTATGGCGGGCCTCTTTGCCCCCTTTCAAAATGGCCACGTTCCCGCTTTTAAAACAGAGCGCCGCCGCGTCGGAGGTGACGTTGGGGCGTGACTCGTAAATAATGCCCACCACCCCGATGGGAATGGCAACCTTCTCAATCCGCAGGCCGTTGTCGGTCACCCAACCCTCCAACACACGCCCCACCGGCTCTTTGAGCGCCGCGATCTGGCGCACCGCCTCCGCCATGGCCTGAATACGCCCCTCATCCAGAAAGAGCCGATCCATCAAAGCCGACGACAACCCGGCCTTTTTTCCTTCCTGCATATCCTTGGCGTTGGCGGCCAAAATAGCTTCACGCTCACGCTCAAGCGCGTCAGCGATCTTTTTTAATACACGGTTTTTCTTTTCACCCTCAAGCGTCGCCAGTATTGACGCGGCTGACTTGGCCTCTTTCAGGTAGTTTTCCATCCGTCTCTCCTAAGTAGATCTTTGAGGCTGGCGCGGGGATCCTTGCCGTTTAATATTGCGTCCACCTCCTGGGCGATAGGCAGGTAGATGCGCTTCTGCTCTGAAAGGCGCCGAAGGGCCCGGGCGGTGCCTATGCCTTCCGCCACCTCTCCAAGCTCTTGCAATATAGCATCCAGCGTTTTTCCTTCGGCCAGTCCCAGCCCCACGCGATAGTTGCGGGACTTGACGCTGTTGGCGGTCAAAAAAAGATCGCCCGCGCCGCTTAAAGACAAAAAGGTCTCCTCTTTGGCGCCAAAATAACTGCCAAAGCGTGCCATCTCCACCAATCCCCTGGCCACCAGCGCCGCCTTGGCGTTTTCGCCCAGCGCCAACCCCTCGCAAACGCCCGCGGCGATGGCGATGACGTTTTTGTAGGCCCCCGCCGCCTCGGCCCCGATGACATCGTCGCTGACATAGGTTTTGATGTAGTCGGGGAAACGCTCGGCCCACCCTTTGGCCAAAGCAAGATCGTCACTGTTAAGCACCAAAGCCGTCGGCAACGAGGCCATCACCTCCTGCGCGAAGGAGGGGCCGCTTAAATAGGTAACCCCCGCCCCCGGCACGACCTCTTGGAAGATCTCGTTCAAAAAAGCGCCGCTGGATGCTTCAATCCCCTTGGAGGCGACCAGCAGGTTTTTCCTCTCAAGACGATCGGCATACCGGTGCAACCAGCTTCGCATCGCCTGCGCCGAAAGCGCCAGCACAATATGCTCTTTTTCCAGCGCCGTTTCCAATGCCGTCGCGCCCTCCGCCTCTCGCCCCCGCGCGGAGGCGACAACTACCCGACACCTGCTTGAGAGCGCGTGGGCCAGCGCCCGACCCCACTTACCGGCACCGATAACGGCAATCTCATTCATGCCCGTTCCCCTCATGCAGTTTTTTATAAAAACTGTTTAAATCCTGGCTCTCCCCCAGCAACACCAGGATATCTCCCTCGTCAAACTTGTGGTCGATCCCCCGGGAAACAAAAATAAAATCATCCCCCATCTCCCGGTCGGTAATTCCCACCAAAATCAACCCGAAGGCCTTAAAATCCACTTCGCTCAAATGTTTATCTTCCAAAAAGCTGTTTGGCGGAATCTCGATCTCTTCAAGGCTGATGCCGTTATCCACAAAAATGATCTCATCCAGTACACGGGTCACCGCCGGCCGAGTAATAATGTCCACGATCCGGTTGGCGCTGGCCTCATAAATATCGATCACTTTGTCCGCCCCGATAAATTTGAGTTTGCGGGTATTCTCGGCGGAGGTGGAGAAAGAGATAATGGTGGCGTTTTTGGTCATGCTCTTTAGTGAAAGCACCAAAAAGATATTGAGCGCCATCTCATCCATGGCGCAAAAGAGAATTTTGTTCTCCAATCCCAGGTCAATCAACTCCTGGTCATGTTTGTAATCGATATTGACAGAGTGAATAATACCGTGCGCCTTGGCGTCGTCAATCAAGGCTTCTGATTGTTCAACCACCGTAATATCGGAAAAATAGGTCGA
>JAMOMS010000129.1 GCA_027067015.1 Campylobacterales bacterium
ATCGAATGCCAGGATTGCCACGGCACGACCAAACGCTACCCGTGGGAGCTGCCTTTGGGGTATAGCGACGAGTTTGACACCAAACCCGCGTCGGGCAAGCCCCGAGGCGTCGCGCAAAGTCTGCCCGAGTATCTTAAAAAAGGGACCGTTTACGATAAAAAAGAGGGTTACCTGCTCACCGCCCGCGGCAATCCTTACAAAAACGTCGTCAAAGCGGGTGATGAGGTGGTGGTATATCTCGCAAGCGGCAAAACGATCCGTCTGAAGCCCCTGAAAAAACTCAAAGCCCTGGGCAAGCTCTCCAAAGAGGGGCTGGTGGCGATGGACGGCATCAAAGCCCACAACGACCGCATGGAGTGTTACAGTTGTCACGATACGTGGGCGCCGCAGTGCTACGGTTGTCACGTCAAGGTCGATTACAGCGGCGATCGCAAGGGGGTCGATTGGCTTTCGGCGGCGCACGATCGCGATATTCACGGGACAGATGCCATGAAGCGGGGCACTCTGCGCGATCATCTGATCCCCGGCGAAGTGACCGAAACCCGCAGTTACCTGCGCTGGGAAAACCCGCCGCTGGTGCAAAACGGCGAGGGGCGCGTCTCGCCCGCCATGCCGGGGTGCCAGGTGGTGCTGACGGTGATCGGCAAAGAGGGCAAGGCTTTGCTGAAAAACCATGTCTTTATGATGCCCGATTACAAACATCCCGAGTCCAATCGCACCCTGCCCGGCATCGTGATGGCTGCGACCCATTCGCATACGGTGCAAAAAGAGGCCCGAAGTTGCGAGAGCTGTCACGGCAACCCGGCGGCGATGGGATACGGGATAGAGGGGGGCAAGGTGTGGGGTGATATGGGACGCGATTTTGTCGTCGATCTCAAAACCGCCGACGGGCGGGTGATTCCGGCGCGAACGACGGTGCAAAAGCCCAAAATCGAAAACTTCAACCATGATTGGAGCCGCTTCGTGGACGAAAACGGCACCCCTTTGCAGACGGTGGATAATCACTGGAACCTGGCCGGGCCGTTGAGCAACGCCCAGCGGGCCAAACTTGATCGGCGCGGGGCCTGCCTGGCGTGTCATAAAAGCATCCCCGAAGGAAGCACAGCGATCGATCTTTTGCACCATATCGCCGAGGTCGGCGGGGTTGAGATCGATAGAAAAAAACATAACGAAATGTTGGGAAAAAGCCTCCATCTCGCCGCCTGGGCCCAGGTGTTGGGTATGTTGGCGGCGTTATTGGGAGCGATCTATCTATACAGGAGGTATGGCCGTGGACGATAGCCTCAAAGCCAAACTCTCTACCATTAAAAAAGAGTTAAGCGACGCGCAAAAAAAGCGCGAAGAGGAAGAAAAAAAGCGCAAAAAGGCAAAAGCCGAGGCCAAGGCGTTTGAGACAATAATGCAAGCCGAAGGGACAAAGCGCATTTAATGGAGAATGGAGAATAAAGAATTGAAGAAGATTCGCATTGTATACATGGGAACGCCCGATTACGCCGACACCATCTTAAAGAGCCTGTTGGCGCAGGAAGATATGGAAGTAGTCGCCGTCTATACCCAGCCTGATCGGCCGGTGGGGCGCAAAAAGGTGCTGACCCCGCCGCCGGTGAAGGTGACGGCCGAGGGGGCGGGCCTGCCGGTGCATCAGCCCCTTTCGCTCAAAACCGAAGGGGTCGCCGAAACCATCGCGAAATACGTGCCCGATTTTATTGTCGTGGCCGCTTACGGGCAGATTTTGCCGCGCCCGATCCTTGATATTGCGCCGTGCATTAACCTTCATGCCTCTTTGCTTCCCAAATATCGGGGCGCCAGTCCCATTCAGGAAGCGCTACTGCACGGTGATGAGGTCACGGGCGTGACGGCTATGCTGATGGAAGAGGGGTTAGACAGCGGCCCCGTGCTGGCGTGGCGGGTGGTGCCGATTGCGCCGACGGCGAGAAAAAACGACCTTTTTGCCCTTTTGGCCGACGAGGCGTCAGCGCTAACACCCCGGGTTTTGCGCCGTTTTTCTGCTATTTCACCGCTACCTCAGTGTGACGCCGACGCCACCTATTGTCGCAAGATTACCCGCGCCGACGGGTTGGTGGGGTTTGACCTGCCTGCCGACGAGATATTCAACCGTTTTCGCGCATATGAAGGGTGGCCGGGTATCTATCTACATAGCGGCCTGAAGCTTTTGGAGCTAAAGCCCGCCGTCGGCGAGGGGGAGCCCGGAGAGATAACGGCGATCGACGAAGAGGGGGTGACGGTGGCCTGCGGTCGTGGGGCCGTGAAGCTTTTGCGGGTTCAGCCCCCCTCCAAAAAGCCTATGGACGCGACCGCCTACATTCGCGGCAAAAGGCTTGACGTTGCGGATCTACTCGTTTAAAAGCCTCCCTTCCACCCAGCGCTGGCTTATCGAGCGGGTCGAAAAAAGGGAGGTCGAAATCCCCTGCGCCGTGATCGCCGAAGCGCAAACCGACGGCATCGGCAGTAGAAACAACCGCTGGATCGGGGAGCCCGGCAACTTTTTCGCCTCTTTCGCGCTTGAGCGAAAATCCCTGCCCCAAGACCTGCCGTTAACGGCTGTTTCCATCTATTTTATGTATCTGATAAAAGAGATTTTGGCCGAAAAGGGGGCGGATCTTTGGCTTAAATGGCCCAATGATCTGTATGTGGGAGACAAAAAGGCCGGAGGGTGCG
>JAMOMS010000130.1 GCA_027067015.1 Campylobacterales bacterium
AGAGAGGCGCTTAAAAATCTTCCCGCCAAAGCCTACGGCTACACCCCAAGCGCCGGGCTTTGGGCATTGCGAGAGAAGATCGCCCGGTGGTATGAGACGGAGCAAAACCTCTCGATCGATCCCGCGCGGATTTTTGTCACACCCGGCAGTAGCGCCGCGCTTTTGTCGGCCTACTGGCTGGTTTTGGGTCCGCAAGATCGGGTGGTGATGGCCGACCCCTCCTACCCCTGTTATCACAATTTCGCCCGTTTGCAGGGCATTGAGGCCAGGGTGGTGCCCACCCGGGCGGAGGAGGGGTATATGATTTCTCCCGACGCGCTTTGCGCCGATGATCGGGCGGTGCATATTTTATCGCCTGCCAACCCCACCGGCGGTGTCTATGCCCCTTCGGCTCTCAAAGCGCTGGCCAAGCGGTGCAGGGCGCTTGACGTGGCGCTCATTTCCGATGAGCTTTATCAGGGGCTGTGGTATGAGCAAAAACCTCCAAGTGCCCTGGCTTTTGATGAGAACGCTTTGGTGACAAACGGTTTCTCCAAAACCTTTTGCATGCCCGGTTTTCGCCTGGGGTGGATCGTGGTACCCGAGCGCCTGATTGAGACCATGGAGAGGCTGGCGCAAAATCTTTATCTTTGCGCCCCCACGCCCATGCAGTACGCCGCGCTGGAGGCGTTTGACAGCGCGTATCTGGAAGAGGTGCGCCTGACGTTCAAGGCCCGCAGGGAGTGGCTGGTTTCGCGTCTGGCGCGCTTTTTTGACCTGCCCTGTAAACCGCAGGGGGGCTTTTATGTCTGGTGTGACGTGTCGCCCTACTATGATGATAGCGGGGCTTTTTGCCGGGATCTGTGGGAAAAAGAGAAGGTGTCCGTCACTCCCGGCGGCGACTTCGGCCCCGGGGGACGGCGCTTTGTCCGATTTGCCTTTACCCGTGAGATCGCGGTGATGGAAGAGGGTATTAGGCGGTTGGCGCGTTTTTTATCGAATCTGTAGGTAGTGCCCTTCGCTTAGATCGTCCCAGGGACGAATGAGTTTGTAATACTCGGCCATGGAGGCGTAGACCCGTTTGAAATCGGCGCTCTGCTTTGATTGTTCGGCCACCACCTCGGCCACCGCCTTTTTGGCCGCTTCGGTAACCGTTTGAGGGAAGTGGCGCACGTGGATGCCCTTTTGTTGCAGTTGTTTGAGCGCCCTGGCGTTTTGGTCCATAAACTCATGATACATACGGGTGTTCATCGCTTTGGCCGTCGTGGCGATGATCGCCTTGTGCTCTTCGCAGAGCCGATCGAAACGGGCTTTGTTAAAGGTTAGCTCCAGCACCGATCCGGGTTCATGCCAGCCGGTGTAGTAGTAGGGGGCCACCTTGTAAAAGCCCATGCTAATATCCAGCGCCGGGCCGACCCATTCGGTGGCGTCGATGGTGCCGCGTTCCAGGGCGGTGTAGATTTCGCCGGCGGGAAGCAGAATGGGGTTGACCCCAAGCCGGGCCATCACTTCGCCGCCAAGGCCGGGTATGCGCATCTTAAGACCCTTCAGATCCGCCAGGCTCTTGATGGGCTTGCGAAACCAGCCGCCCATCTGCACACCGGTATTGCCGCCCATGAAGGGGTAGAGGTTGTAGCGGGCATAGAGCTCTCGCCACAACATATACCCGCCGCCGTACTCCATCCAGCAGACAAGCTCCGTGGCGTTCATGCCAAGGGGCAGGCCGCTAAAGAGCGCGAACGCGGGGTTTTTGCCCTTCCAGTAGTAGGGGCCTGAGTGAAAGCCGTCGATCTGCCCGCCGGAAGCGGCGTCAAAGACCGCCAGGGCGGGAACCAGGATGTTTTTGGGATAGACTTTGACAATGAGCGTGCCGCCGCTGAGTTTTTTTACCTCTTGGGCAAACCACTCCACGCCCGTGCCCATGATGGGAAAGTGGGCGGGCCAACTGGTGGCGATTTTCAGGGTCACTTTTTTGCGCCGGCTGACGGCCGGGCCCTTTTTGCCCTCAATCATCTCGCGGGTACAGCCGCTCATGGTTGCCGCCGCTGTGGCGGCGGTGGCGGCCAGGAAGGCTCTGCGTTTCATCGCGCGGTTTTCCTTTCGCTGTTGAGTAAGTCGGGGCTATTTTACAGGAAGCTCTCTCAAAAACTCCTATAAAGTCTTTGGATTTGCCTGTTTTGGAAAAAAAAGCTATACTGTAAAGGCAAGCTGTAAAAAGATAATAAGTTTTACCATATCATATCTTTTTTACCCGTGAGCTTTTTCGGGTTGTAGTCGGAGCAGGTTGGACAAAGAAAGCGGGCGCCATGTCACGAAAACTGCAATTTCTCTATCTTTTTGTCTTTATCGCCACCGTGGCATTTAATATCTACTTCTACCTTGATCAGCAGGATCATCTGCGAAAGATGCAGTGTTTTACCGCCCGGGAGCAGGCAAAAGCGTTAGACGGCTTTATCCGCGCCTTTCGACAAACCTACCAACAGCGTTTTTTGCAAGACCGTATCCCCCTGAATGAAGAGAATATCAAGCTCTTACCCGTGACGAATATGGCGGCCATTACGCAAAAATTCTCTACCATGATGCACCGCAAGGTGTCGGTGCGCACCGTTTCGGACAGGCCCAGAGACCCGCGAAACAGGGCCGAAGGACTGGAATTGGAAAGTATCCGCTATTTTCGCGCCCATCCCAAAAAGAGGGTCTTTTACCGGATGGTTGAAGATGAGAAAGGGGCACGATTTTTTTACGCTTCCGCGTTGTATGTGAGTGCCCAGTGTCTTAAATGCCACGGCAAAAAGGAGGAGGCCCCCGCCTATATCCGGCAAAAGTTTGACCGGGCATACGGCTATCACTTGGGGGAGTTGCGCGGTGTGATCGCCGTCTCGTTGTCCCAGACTCAGATGAAAAAGAACCTGGCGACGGTTGTATGGGTCAATGTAGGCAAAATTGTGCTGGGAAGCCTGATCTTTTTAGTGGCTTTCTATTTTCTGCTCAGACGTTACGCAAAAAAAGAGGAGGTTTATACCCGTAAACTCAAAGAAGAGGTGGCGCAAAAGACCGCCGCGCTTGAGAAAAAGTCGGATCAACTGCGCTATCGTCTCTATCATGACGACCTGACGGGCCTGCCGAATCGTCATGCCCTTTTGGAAACGCTTGAGAGAGCCGCAACGGTCTCATTGGTGCTGATCAACGTGGATGATTTTAACGAGATCAACGACTTTTACGGGCATGAGATCGGTGATGTGCTGATTTTGCAGTTGGCCAACTTTTTACGGGAGAGATATGCAAAAGAGGGGGTGCGGCTTTATCGGATGCCTTCGGATGAGTTTGCCCTGCTATATGACAATCTTGGTGAAAGGGCACAACTGGAAGCGGAGATTCAACGCGTGGTGGAGGGGGTACATGATTATACCTTTTTGATTGAGGGGGAGGATATCCATCTGCGGGTGGCGGCGGGTGCCTCTATGGAGGAGAGTGATGTGCTCATTACCGCCGACATGGCCATGAAATGGGCCAAAACCAAAAAGCGCGACTGGGTTGTTTTTGACCACTCTTTGAATATCGGCGCCCGCTACCGGGAGAATATTGCCTGGGCGGAACGGTTGAAAAAGGCGTTGGATGAAGACCGGATCGTTCCCTATTTTCAACCGATCAAACCTTTGGATGCGCGTCAACCGCTTATCTATGAAGCGTTGATCCGGCTGGTTGAAAGCGACGGCACGGTGCATATGCCCGGGGAGTTTTTGGAGATTGCCAAAAAGACACGCTACTATCCCCGTCTGACACTGGTTATGGCCCGTAAAGTCTTTGAGGCTTTTGAAAACCTCCCGTATCATGTTTCATTGAATCTCTCCTATCTTGATCTGATGAATGCCGAAACCCTGGACAGACTGACGCAGATGATCGCCTCCTACGGCATGGCGGAACGTCTGCATATCGAGATTTTGGAGAGTGAGGGAATTGAGCGGTTTGATGAATTGGAAAAGAGCCTGCAACGTTTCCGTTCATTGGGGGTCAAGGTCTCTTTGGATGATTTTGGTTCGGGATATTCCAATTTTATCAACGTCGCCAATCTCGATTTTGATATTCTCAAAATTGACGGTACGTTGATTCGCCAGATCCATCACGACATCAGCCGGCAGATTACGGTTGAGACCATTGTCGATTTTGCCAAGAAACTCAATATCCGCACCTGCGCCGAATTTGTCGGTAGCGCCGAAGTACTGGAGATAGTTCGGGAGATGGGGGTTGATTATGTGCAGGGGTTTTATCTGGGCGAGCCGAAGCCGGCGGACGATTTGGTATAATCGCTCCAAAAAAGAGAGAAGGGTTTCATGTTTCGTTACGCTCCCCCCGCCCATGCGCCGTTGACATTGGCCGATCTTAGAATCGCGCTTTTTAATTACCTTGCGTCCCGGCGGGAAGGGGCGCGTTTTGTTCTTTGTTTTGAGGAGCCCGGCCATGAGAGTGAGGTTTTAGAAGCGCTGGGGCTTTGCGGCATCGTCGGTGAGGGTGTGCATTATC
>JAMOMS010000131.1 GCA_027067015.1 Campylobacterales bacterium
ATGGCCGTCAAACTGCTTCAGGAGCGCAAAGCGTTCGCCTGTTTTTGTGACCCTGAACGCTTGGCGGAGCGTCAAAAGGAGGCGGAGCGAGCAGGCCGGTCGTACCGTTATGACGGGGGGTGTGAGCGGTTGAGTGACGCGGAGGTGCTTGATAACCCCAACCCCTTTACCGTTCGCCTGCGCCGTCCCGACGCACCCGTGACGGTTGAGGATGAGCTTTGGGGTATGCGCCGTGTTACTCCCGAAGAGATGGATTGCGTGGTGATCATGGAGCGGGACAAACGGGCTTCAAAGCCGTTTGCCGAGGCGGTGGACGATATGTTGTTGGATATCTCTTTGATTGTCGCGCCGTTGGAAGAGATGGAAGATTCAGCGATACAGGAGCATATCCGCCGCGCTCTTGGCTATGATCGCGGGGTGCGTTACGCGCATATTGAGCCGGGAGAGGGGGAGTCGGAAGTGACGGTCCGCTCTTTGTTTGAGGCGGGCTTTCTTCCAGAGGCGCTCATACGCTACCTGCTTGCCACGGGATATGACAAAGAGAATAGCTTCCATAGAGTCGATGAGACAGCAAAAGCGTTCTTGGTTAAAAAGATTTCTCCCCGGGCCGAAAAGTTTGATATCTCTTTTTTGCGACGTCTCAATCAAGAAGAGATAGCGCGGATGGACGCCAAGGAGCTTTCACGGGTTTTCGGTTTTGCCGACTCCGCGGTGGGTGAGGTGGCCAAAGCCTTTTTGCCCTGGTGCGAGACGCTGGAAGAGCTAAAACCCCGGGTGGCCGCGGTGTTTGGGCCCAAACCGCTCAACGACGCGGACGTTTATCGGCTAAGTCGGCTGGTGGCCTCTGCCGACCAAACGGATAGTTTCGCGCGTCTGTGTGACTATCTTACCCAAAAGACGGGCCTGGAAGATGAAGCGTTGCAAAAACCCTTGCGCCGCCTGTTGACGGGCCAGGACGAGGGGCCGGAGCTTGAAACACTCTATCCCCATCTTCAATCCTATCTGAAGGAGATAATCAAATGATACTCTCAACACTGATTCAAGCCATCGCGCAGATATTGCATATGGTGATTAACATCTATATCTGGGTTGTCATTATCGCCGCGCTTATTACCTGGGTGCGGCCTGACCCTTACAATCCCATAGTGCAGACACTTTATCGCCTGACCGAGCCGGTTTACGCCTGGATTCGCCGCTATGTTCCCACGGTGATCGGCGGGATCGACCTGGCGCCGCTGATTTTGATTTTCGGGCTTCAGTTTCTGGATCTGTTTTTGGTCAAACTCCTTTTTCAACTCTCCATGAGTCTGTAGATGGCGCGATTTCTCGCTCTTTTGCTCTTTGCCGTCGCGCTTTGGGCGGAGCCGATTACGCTGGCATGGCTTAAAAAGCAACCGGCGGGGCGAGTGCGTGACTTTTACGTTTGGCGCTATTTTGGGCAAAAGATCACCCCCGCCCAGGCCGACGAAGCCTTTTACCTGATTCAAAGGGTGACATGGAAACATATTGACCGCTACGCCAAAAAGACGAAAAAGCCGGGCTTTTTAATGGCATCCAAATGCCGCAGGGTCTTGGCGTCCCAGCTTCTTAGGGTACGGCGCGACTGTGCCGAAATAGGGATAACTCCCGCCAAATTCGCATCCCTTTCCCCCCAAAAACAGCGCCGCCTTGTGCGCCTTTTGCGTCCCTTTGAAGAGACGACGACCTGGATGGCGCCGATGGCCGAGAAAAACCCTTTTGATGCGTTGACGCGAAGCGGGCCGAAAACTTTTTTGAAAGTTTTCAACACCTGCGGGGCCAAATGGCGGCGGGCCAATCTGGACAGGCCACTGCCGGAATCTTTTGTCAAAAAACTGGCCCAAACGCCCGGCTATGAGCGCTTTGTCAAGTTGATTGTCACCGATGAGAAGCTTCATAACCTTCCTCTTTCCCTGCTGGGGGCCCCTTCGGAAAAACTGGGCCACCGGGGCACCTTCTTTTTGGCGCTAAACGCCGTCAAACAGAATAAAAAAGGGTTTGCCCGTCTCTATCTGGCGCAGGCTTACAAAAAAGCGTGGTCACGGATGGACAAAGACAAGGTATTGCTGTGGGCCTATCTGGTTGACGGCAAGCGCAAATGGCTTGAGAAGCTGGCCAAGAGTCCCGATATTGACATCTATTCGCTCTATGCCAAAGAGAGGCTGGGCATTGCCTGGCCCCGCGTGGAGGTGCCCCGTTTTAAGCGTCAAACGTGCGGGTTTGACATAACCGATCCGTTCGCGTGGCAAAAAGTGCGGGAAAGTTTGAAGGGAAAAGAGAAAGCGAGCCTGCGCGAAGAAGCCAAACGGCGCTTTGCCTGCCAAGAGACCGAAGGGCATTACGCCTATCTGATGGCCCGAGCCGAAGGGTTTAAAACCCACTACTTCCCCATGCCTTACGAAAAAGCGTTGGACGGACTGAATCATGATACCAAGGCGCTGGTATACGCCCTGGCGCGACAAGAAAGCGTGATGATCCCGGCGGTGGTCTCCTCTTCCTACGCCCTTGGGTTGATGCAGTTGATGCCCTTTTTGGTCAAAAGCCTGGCTAAGCAAAAAGGGGAGAAAGTCGATCTGGATGCCATGTTCAACCCCTACAAAAATCTTGCCTACGCAAGAGAGCATCTAAAATTCCTGTTTCGGCGGCTGGATCATCCGCTCTTTATCGCCTACGCCTATAACGGGGGCATAGGATTTACCAAAAGAATGCTCAAAAACCGCCCGCTTTTTCGCAAAAAAGGCCCTTACGAGCCGTGGCTAAGCATGGAGTTGGTCCATTATGATGAGAGCCGACGATACGGCAAGCGGGTACTTGCCAACTATATCGTCTACAAGAAGTTGCTGGGAGAGCCTATCGGCGTGGCGTCGCTCTTACAAACGGCAGAGTCACCGGTTCGTAAGGGTAGAGACTGAATTTCAAAACAAGTTTTTTGTCTTTGACGGCCGGATATTTGACTAGGAAATATTTGCCCCAGCGGTTGACGTTGGGCATCATCTGGTAAAGCTCGCTGGTGTCGTCTACCGGTTGAATGGAGACGGGATCGAATCCCTCGAAAGTTTTCGCCTTCTCTCCCCTCTTTTTCAGCTCTTTATTCTTTTTTTTATGGGCTTTGATGGCCTCTTTGAGCTTTTTGTCAAGAGGTTGTTTCGCGATCAGTTTTAAACTGTAGCTCGATTTGAATTTCTTGACGTTCATATCGGTAACGATACCGACGAAAAAATAGACGCCGTCGTCATACCGGTAACGATCGGGAAAGACCTCGTTGAGCAGGGTGGCGGTAATGGCCGCTTTGGTTTCAAGCTCTCGGACCACCTGGGCGCCGCGGGTGTATTGCAGGGCTTTGTCGTAGAGCAGGTCTTTTCTGAAAAGATCGGTCACTTCGTTTTTTTGACCGCAACCGGTTATGAGCAGGGTCGCCATAGCCAGTGTGGAGATCCATAGAGTTCGACGCACGTTTTCACCTTCGGTTTGGCTTTGTTATTTGGGTTGCATTCTAACATAACAATGCTTTCTTTTAACCTTTTTTGGCTATAATCCTCTCCATTAAGTAACGCAAGGGTTGATTGTGGCAAAAGGTTATGTCGTCGCTTTTACGGGGCCTTCCAACAGCGGAAAAACCACCCTCATCGAAAAGGTGGCGCGCCGTTTGATCGTGGAGCATCGCGTGGCGATTGTTAAACACGATCCCAAGGATAAAGCGGTTTTTGATACGGAGGGCAAAGACAGTTGGAAGTTCTCCCAAACCGGGGCGGACGTGGTGGTGGTCTCACCCACCCGCACCACCTACTTCTCTCCCCGTACCCGCACCATTGAGGAGATCGCCGCCATGACGGCCCCTTTTGACTACCTGCTGGTAGAGGGGCTTAAAACCCTGCCCCTGCCGAGAATCGCGGTGTTCAGGGGCGAGGTGGATGAAAGGTATCTGCCCCACAGTGAGGCGTTGGCGGTGGATGATACGGTCGATCTGGACGCCGTATCCCTGCCGGCGACCCTTGACGTGCTTGATTTGAATGATGTGGACATGGTTGTCGACTGGATCAAAAAAAACGCAAAGGCGATATTGTCATGAAAACATTGGCTCCCATTTTCGAGGCGATTGAGCGCTCGGCCCACCGCATACGCGAGGCTATTACCAATGAAGATCTCTGCTACGGTGACAGCTGTAACGCCACCGGCGATGTGCAGTTGAAGCTCGATATCCAAAGCGACCTGATCATCGCCGAGGAGTTCTCCAAAATCACGGCCATCAAAGCGATCGCCAGCGAGGAGAAGGAGGAGGCCGAGACCCTTCATGAAGAGGGGCGCTACTGCATCGCCTACGATCCTTTGGACGGCTCAAGCCTGATTGACGTGGATTTGAGCGTGGGGTCGATTTTCGGTATCTATGACGGGGCGTTTGAGGCGCAAAAGATGATCGCCGCGGTCTATGTGGTGCACGGCCCCCGGCTGGAGATGGTGACCGCCTATAAAAACCAGGTGCGCCACTTTATCTACCGCCGCGGCCGTTTCGCGGAGCAGGAGACCCTCTCTTTGAAAGAGAAGGGCAAACACAACGCGCCGGGCGGGACCCAAAAATACTGGTACCCCCACCACAAAGCGCTGGTGGACGGACTCTTTGCCGAGGGTTACCGCCTGCGCTACAGCGGCGGCATGGTGCCCGATCTGCACCAGATTCTCTTAAAAGGGGGCGGGCTATTCAGCTATCCCGGCACCACGGACAAGCCGCAGGGCAAACTGCGCAAGCTTTTTGAGGTCTTCCCCTTTGCGTTTGTCTACGAGACCGCCGGCGGGGAGGCGATTGACGACAAAGGAAACCGTCTTTTGGAACTGCCCTGCGACAACCCCCACGAAACGACCCCCTGTTTTTTTGGCAGTCGGTATGAGATCGCCAAGGTAAGAGAGGCCTATGGCCTCTGAGGCACCGGTCAAAGACCGCTGGGTCGAGGCCAGGGATGAGGCGAAAGCGAAGCTGACAGCCTGCCAGAAAGAGCGCGGCGTGCGAAGTTGCATGGCCTGCGACAAGGTGCTGGGATGCGAGATACGCAACGAGTATGTCAAAAAGGTGTATGAGAGCATGAGCAAAGGCGAAGGGGGAGGGTTTGAGTTTTAAGTGAAGAGTGAAGAGTGAAAAGTTGGAGTGAACCGCTGACGCGGACAATAATCTGAAATGAAAGGGAGCGAAAGCGACCTTCCGAAACTTTTCACTTTTCACTATTCACATTTATCTGATTCAAGGTTTGCAAATGAGCGATACGTGTAAAAAAGTCTACATCACCACACCCATCTACTATGTCAACGACGTGCCCCATATCGGGCACGCCTATACCACCATCATCGCCGACACACTGGCCCGTTACAGCCGGCTGGTGGGGTATGATGTCTTTTTCCTGACCGGAACCGACGAGCACGGTCAAAAGATCGAGCAGGCCGCCAAGGCCCGGGGTAAAAGTCCCAAAGCCTACGCCGACGAGATTTCGGCCCGCTTCAAGGATTTGTGGGACGCGTTTGAGATAAGCTACGACAAGTTTATCCGCACCACCGACGAGGACCATATGAGAGGGGTGCAAAAGGCTTTTGAGGTGATGTACGCCAACGGGGATATCTACAAAGATGTCTACCGCGGCAACTACTGTGTCAGTTGCGAGACCTTCTTTACCGAAACCCAGCTGGTGGACAATGAGTTCTGCCCCGAATGCGGTCGTTCTACCAGCGTGGTGGAAGAGGAGAGCTACTTCTTCCGCCTCTCCAAATACCAGGATAAACTGTTGGCGTGGTACGAGGCCAACCCAGAGTCCATTCTGCCCAAATCCAAGCGCAACGAGGTGATCAACTTTGTCAAAAACGGGCTGGAGGATCTCTCCATTACCCGAACCAGCTTTGACTGGGGCGTGAAGCTTCCCGCGTCGGTTAACGACCCCAAGCACGTGATGTACGTGTGGCTGGACGCGCTGATGAACTACGTCACGGCCCTGGGCTACGGCAACGACGAGGCGAAGATGGATTTCTGGCCCGCCAAGATTCACCTTATTGGCAAGGATATCCTGCGCTTTCACGCCATCTACTGGCCCGCTTTTTTGATGAGCCTGGGACTTGAACTGCCCCAACACATCGGGGCCCACGGCTGGTGGACCCGCAACGGCGAGAAGATGAGTAAATCCAAGGGTAACGTGGTCAACCCCAAGGAGATCGCCGACGCTTACGGGTTGGAGAATTTCCGCTATTTCATGCTTCGAGAGGTTCCTTTCGGTCAGGACGGCGACTTTAGCCAACGGGCGCTGATAGACAGAATCAACTCCGATCTGGGCAACGATCTGGGCAACCTGCTCAACCGCATTATCGGCATGAGCGGCAAATATTTCAACTACGCCGTCAAAAGCGCGGATGTTACTCGCTACCACGCCAAGGAGTGGGAGGAGGCGTCGGCGATTTTCGGGCGGGTTGAGCCCTACCTTTACGAGGTGCAGACCAACCGCTATCTTGAAGAGCTCTGGAAGAGCCTGCGTATCGCCAACAAAGCCATCGACACCGCCATGCCCTGGGCGAAGATGAAAGAGGGCAGGGAGGATGAGGCGATGGCTACCATCGCCCTGGTGGCCAACATCCTGGCCAAAGTAGCGGTGCTTTTGCACCCCTTTATGCCCAAAACCACCGAAAAGATCGCCGGGGCGCTGGGCTTTGTGATTGATACAGAAAGTTATCGCCGGCTTATCGGCAAAGGCGAGACGCTGGAAGACATTGTTATTCAGAAGATCCCGCCTCTCTTCCCCCGCATCGAGGCGCCGCTGGTGGCGACACCTGAGCCGAAGAAAGAGGAGAAAAAAGAGAGCCCCAAAACCAAAGAGGCGCCCAAAAAAGAGAAAGAGGAGGGTGTGGGGCTTATTACGATTGATCAGTTTTTTCAGACCTCATTGAAAATCGGTACCGTTGTCTTGGCCGAAGAGGTGCCCAAAAGCAAGAAACTGCTCAAGCTTCAGGTCGATCTTGGAGAAGAGCGACCGCGCCAGATTATCGCCGGTATCAAAGAGTGGTATGCGCCTGATTCTTTGGTAGGAACGCAGGTGTGCGTGGTGGCCAACCTCAAGCCCGCCAAGCTGATGGGGCTTTTGAGCGAAGGGATGCTCCTGGCGGCCAAAGATGACGAGGGGCTGAGCCTCATGCGTCCCGAACATCCCCGCAAAGCCGGTAGCGCCGTCGGTTGATCCATGCGGCTTGAAAGCGTCCTGGCCGCGACCGGCGGACGCCTCTTGAACCACCCCTTTCTTACCCGTTTTGAGGGTATGGCGTTACGACCCGCCCAGGTTGAGCGCGGTGCCCTCTTTCTCGCTTTCTCCCCCCAAACCGTTCCCGAAGCCCTGGCACGCGGCGCCTACGGCGTGATATCTGACCAACAGATAGAGATTCTGGATGAGGAGATCGCCTGGATCAGGGTGGATGATCTTGAGAGGGCTCTGCTTTACCTGATGCGCCTTTGGATGAGCGAACACCCCCGGCGCTTTGTGCGTTTGTCTTCTCTTCAGGCCGATTACCTGGCCTGCTTTGAGCCGCTTAAAGGGGCCGTTGTGGTCAAAGGGGATGAACGGCAGATGGTTGAGCGGGTACTAAAAAGCGCTGAAGAGGAGACGCTTTATTGCGCTAATAAGAGCTTTTTGGACCGAATCGGCGCTCTCTATGAGGAGGCCAAACCCAAAAGAGCGGGGTATCGCCTTTTAAAGAGCCGGCTCTTTCGGTGTGACGCGGTGATAGAGGGGAACTATTTTGCTGATTTGCCGGTGCCGGTGTGCACCCTTGACGCGTTGGCGGAGGTCTTTGCCCTTTTACGTGAACGGGGTGAGCGGTTTGACGCCGCCAGGCTTCGCTTTCCCGAGAGCTTTGAGCCGCTCTTTTTGGATGAGAAGGGCTCACCCGCTCCCTTTGG
>JAMOMS010000132.1 GCA_027067015.1 Campylobacterales bacterium
TCGACGACCTTCTGCCCGACCTGGCGGTTTTGCTCAAACTTGACCGCGCCACCCTGGCTGAGCGCATGGCGGGCAAAACGCCCGACGCCATCGAGAGCCGGGGCGCCCCGTACCTTCTGAAGATCCAGGAGATGATGGAGCGGGTGATTGACGCGCTGGCCATGCCCAAACTTGTTATCGACGCCGGCCTGCCGGTCAAAGAGATTACCGATACCATCGAAAACCATATCAAGGAACGCCTATGATCCAAGCCCTCCGCGGAATGAAAGATATTCTCCCGCCCGACAACGCCCGTTACGAGTACATTTTGCGCACCGCTTCGGCCATAGCAAAACGTTACGGCTACACCTATGTCG
The DNA here is from genome assembly GCA_027067015.1 of Campylobacterales bacterium. Lineage (GTDB taxonomy): Bacteria > Campylobacterota > Campylobacteria > Campylobacterales > Hydrogenimonadaceae > Hydrogenimonas. The sequence continues at coordinate 357 of JAMOMS010000132.1, forward strand.
AGACGCCCCTGCTGGAAGAGACGGCGCTGTTTAAACGAAGCGTGGGCGAAAGCAGTGACATTGTGGGCAAAGAGATGTACCAGTTTATCGACAAGGGCGGGCATGATGTCTGCCTGCGCCCCGAAGGCACCGCCGGCGTGGTGCGGATGTTTATTCAGAATAAGCTGGACAAAAAGGGCGGCCTGCACCGCTTCTTCTACCACGGCCCGATGTTTCGCTACGAGCGCCCGCAAAAGGGGCGACTGCGCCAGTTCCACCAGTTTGGGTGCGAAAGCTTTGGCGAAGCCAGCGTCTACGAGGATTTCACGATCATCATGATGGTCAAAGATATTTTCGACGCCCTGGGAATAGGGTATGAGATTCTGGTCAACTCCCTGGGGTGCCCCGAGTGTATGCCCCGCTACCGCGAGGAGCTGGTAAGCTACCTTCAAAACATCCAAGAGAATCTCTGCGACGACTGCCGGCGCCGCATCGCCACCAACCCGATCCGGGTGCTCGACTGCAAAAACGAAACCTGCCAGCGCCACCTGGCCGACGCGCCGCTGATGAGCGGGCACCTGTGCGAAACCTGCCAAAGCGACTTTACCACCCTCACCCGACTGCTTACCGCCAACCGCCTCCCCTTCCGCCACGACCCCAAACTGGTGAGGGGACTGGACTACTACACCCGCACCGCCTTTGAGTTTGTCAGCTCCGAGATCGGCGCCCAAAGCGCCATCGCGGGGGGCGGACGCTACAACCGGCTGGTGGAGTTTTTAGGCGGCAAACCGACCCCGGCCGTGGGCTTTGCCCTGGGGATCGAGCGCATTATGGAGCTGGTAAAGATGCCCGAATCCGCGCGAGAGGGGTATTATCTTGGCGTCATGGAGCCCTCAGCCCTACCCGCCGTCTTACAGGCTGGCCACCGCCTACGCCAAAACCACACGGTCCATACCGAATACGCCAAAAAGTCCCTCAAGGCCCACCTCAAGGCCGCCGACCGCCTGGGGGCGCGCTACTGCGCCGTAGTGGGCGAAGAGGAGCTGAGCCAAAACGCCATATGGGTCAAAGATATGGAAACCAAAGAGGAGAGACGCCTTGCCCTCGACGCACTGGGGTAATCCCGCCAAAAGTTACGGCATCCACCTCTGGGGCGACGGCAACTTTGTCGTCGAAGAGGGGGTGGTCAAAGTCAACCACGGCCAAAAACCGGCGCTGGTCGAGATTGTCCGCGCCTTGCGGGAGGAAGGGTTCAAGGGGCCTTTGCTCTTGCGTTTTCCTCACCTGGCCGAAGCCAAGGTGCGCACGCTTTTTGAGCACTTCAGGCGGGCCAAAGAGGAGTTTGGCTACCGGGGCAAATTCAAAGCCGTTTTTCCCCTGAAGGTCAATCAGCTCCCGGGCTTTGTCATCCCGCTCATGGAGGCCACCGCCGACCTGGAGTACGGCCTGGAAGCCGGTAGCAAGGCGGAATTGATTCTGGCGCTCACTTACACCCGCCGGGGCTGTCCTATTACCGTCAACGGGTTTAAAGACCGGGAGTTGATCGCCATCGGTTTTCTGGCGGCCAAGATGGGGCACAACATCACCCTCACCATCGAAGGGATCAACGAACTGGAGCTTATCATCAAAGAGGCCCAGCGGCTGGGCACGCCCATGCCCAAAATCGGCCTGCGCATCCGCCTGCATACCGGGGGGATCGGCATCTGGGCCAAAAGCGGCGGCTACAGCGCCAAATTCGGCCTTACCTCCACGGAACTGCTCGAAGCCATGGACCTGCTGGCGCGTCACGGCCTAACGGAGCGCCTCTCCATGCTTCACTTTCATATCGGCTCGCAGATGAACCACATCTCTCCCCTGAAAAAAGCGATCCGCGAGGCGGGCAACCTCTACGCCGAACTGCGCAAACTGGGAGCGAACAACCTCCACGCCATCAACATCGGCGGCGGATTGGCGGTAGAATACAGCCAACAGGAGGGGCGCTCCAGCAGAAACTATACCCTGGAGGAGTTTACCAACGACGTGGTCTTTTTGCTCAAGGAGATCGCCCAGGCCAAAGGGGTGCCCGAACCCACCATCTTTACCGAATCGGGCCGTTACGTGGCCGCCGACCACGCCGTTTTGGTCGCCCCGGTGCTGGAGCTTTTCAGCCAGGAGTACAGCGAGAAGATCTTACGCCTCAAAGAGCAAAACCCCCCGCTGGTACAGGAGCTTTACGACCTTTACCGCACCATCACCCCCAAAAACGCCCGGGAGTACCTGCACGACGCGCTGGATCACATGG
>JAMOMS010000133.1 GCA_027067015.1 Campylobacterales bacterium
TGGCTTTAACTGCTTCATTCCGCTGGTTTACCAAAGAGAGAACAACTACCTCAAAGTCACCGACTTTCCCACGGGGCAGGAGATTTTAAAGACCATGGCCATAGCCCGATTGGTGTTGGATAACATTCCCAACCTCAAAGCCTATTGGGTCACTTCCACGATCAACCTGGCGCTCATTGCCCAGGAGTACGGCGCCAACGATCTTGACGGCACCATTGAGAAAGAGTCCATCAACGCCGCCGCGGGGGCCCAAAGCGCCCACGGTATGCCGCTGGAGGAGTTTGTGCACCTCATTAAAGACAGCGGGTTTGTGCCCGTTGAGCGTGACAGCCTCTACAATGAGTTGAAAGTGTGGTGATGGCGCGGCGCTATTACGACTATGCCGCTTTTTTGAAAGATTTAAAAACCCTGGCCGACAAAATAGAAGGGCCGTTTGACGCCCTCGTGCCTATTGCCAGGGGAGGGCTCTGTATGGCCCATCTTTTGGGGGAATATTGGGATATCCGCAAGGTTTGCGCCCTCAATGCCGTGGGGTATGACGATACCCGGCGACTGGAGCGTATAGAGATTTTCAATATCCCCGATTTGGCGGGGGTCAGGCGGGTATTGATAGTCGATGACATCGCCGATTCGGGCCGCACGCTGGCGGAGGTGAAAGGCCGTTTGCAGGCGCGCTACCCTGATATCGCGTTTTTTACCGCCACCCTCTTTTATAAACCGGAAGTCAGTTGCATAGAGCCCGACTGGTGGGTCCGAAAGGCCGATGCGTGGATCGACTTTTTCTGGTCGGAAGATCTTAAAAGGGCTTTTTGAGCCTTTGGGTGGTAAAATCCAATAAATTTTTACAACAGAGGAACTAAACCGATGAAATTTCTCGTTACCGGAGGCGCCGGCTTTATCGGCTCGGCGGTAATCCGTCACCTCATTCAAAACACCGATCACGAAGTGGTCAACCTGGACAAACTGACCTACGCGGGTAACCTGCAATCTTTAAAAGAGGTAGAAGACTCCCCCCGCTACGCCTTTGAGAAGGTGGATATCTGCGACGGTCCCGAAGTGCGGCGGGTCTTTGAGACCCACAAGCCCGACGTGGTGATGCATCTGGCGGCCGAGAGCCATGTGGATCGCTCTATTGACGGGCCGGGCGAGTTTATTCAAACCAATATTTTCGGCACCTACACAATGCTTGAGGAGGCCAGGCGTTACTACAAAAGCCTGGAAGGGGAGAAAAAAGCGCGCTTCCGCTTTCATCATATCTCCACCGATGAGGTTTACGGCGACCTGGAAGGCACCGACGATCTCTTTACCGAAGAGACCTGCTACGCCCCCAGCTCTCCCTATTCGGCCTCCAAGGCGGGCTCGGACCATCTTGTCAGGGCGTGGCAACGCACCTACGGCCTGCCTACGATCGTAACCAACTGCTCCAACAACTACGGCCCCTACCACTTTCCCGAAAAACTGATTCCCCTGATGATCCTTAACGCCCTGGAGGGCAAGCCTCTGCCGGTGTACGGCAAGGGGAACCAGATTCGTGACTGGCTCTATGTGGAAGACCATGCCAGGGCTTTGGTGCTGGTGGTAACCGAAGGCAAGGTGGGTGAAACTTACAACATCGGCGGCCACAACGAGAAGCAGAATATCGAAGTGGTCAAAAAGATCTGCGAGATTCTGGATGCCAAGGTTCCCCGCGAAGAGGGAAGCTACGCCGATCTGATCACCTTTGTGCCCGATCGCCCGGGACATGACGTGCGTTACGCCATCGACGCCTCCAAAATCCAGCGGGAGTTGGGATGGACGCCGCAGGAGACCTTTGAGACGGGGCTTGAGAAGACGGTGCAGTGGTATCTGGATAACGAGTGGTGGTGGCGCGCGGTGCTGGACGGCAGTTACCAGCGCCAGCGGCTGGGCCAAAACATCTAAAGGAGCGGTATGAAAGGCATTATCTTAGCCGGCGGAAGCGGGACAAGACTCTACCCCATTACCAGAGGGGTAAGCAAACAGTTGGTGCCCATCTACGACAAGCCCATGATCTACTATCCCCTATCGGTGTTGATGTTGGCGGGTATCAGGGAGGTGCTCATTATCTCCACGCCCACCGATCTGCCCCGTTTTGAGCAACTGCTGGGTGACGGCAGTGACATCGGGATGCGCTTTAGCTACAAAGTCCAACCCTCTCCCGACGGGCTGGCGCAGGCTTTTATTCTGGGTGAGGCGTTTTTAAACGGCGAGCCGGGGTGTCTCATACTGGGTGATAACATCTTCTACGGGCACGGGTTGACCCAGCTTTTACAAAAGAGCGTCAAAGCCGCCGAGGAGGAGAACAAGGCGACCGTCTTTGGCTACTACGTCAAAGATCCGGAGCGCTACGGCGTGGCGGAGTTTGACGAGAAAGGCAATGTTATCTCCATTGAGGAAAAACCGACCGATCCCAAGAGCAACTACGCCGTGGTGGGGCTCTACTTCTATCCCGGTGACGTGGCCGAGAAGGCCAAGAAGGTCGAGCCGTCGGCCAGAGGGGAGCTGGAGATCACGACGCTCAATCAGATGTACCTGGATGAAAAGCGGCTTAAAGTCGAGCTGATGGGGC
>JAMOMS010000134.1 GCA_027067015.1 Campylobacterales bacterium
GATCTCTTCGTAGGCGAAGATCCCGATTAATACAATATAAAGCGGGGCAAACTCCAGGTAACGGGAGAGGGGAATGGTGTGCTCAACCGGAAAAAAATCAAGCGTGTTGCGCAGGATAAAGGCTGAAAGCAGTGCGGTCACAATAGCCAGCAGGTCAATCAGGACAAAGAGAAGTTTTGAAAGAAACGACTTCATGAAACGGGCGCATCCTTTCGGTGAATCGTCTGATAGAGGTGTTGGTAGTTTTGGATAAACCGTTCAAAGGTAAAGTTTTCCCGGTAGATTGTTTGCGACATTGTACCAAGTTGCCGGCAGGTTTGGGGATCTTGCCGAAGCCGGTCAATAAAATCGATGGCGTCAAAGAGCGAGCGATAGAGCAGGCCGTTTTGCCCCTCTTTGACAAGATCCCGGTTGCCCACGCATTCGGAAAGCACCAGCGGTTTGGCGTCGCACATGGCCTGAAGGGCCGAAAGCGGCAGGCCCTCCCACAATGACGTGGAGAGGTAAATGTCAAACCGCGCGAGCTCCCGGGCCACCTCCCGGCGGTTGAGCCAGCCGGTGACGCGGATATTGGAAGTGTTGAGATCTTCGCGCAGTTCCCCGTCACCTACCCAGACAAACTCTATGCCGGGAGTCTTGGAGAAGGCGTAGGCGATCTGGTTGAAAAGATGGGGGTTTTTGGGGTAGGTGATCCGTCCGATGGTGCCGACCACAAAGGGTTTGGGGTCTTGAGGCGGCGGGGCGGGTACACAGTCGACGGCATTGTTAATAAAAATGGCCTCCAGGCCGTGGCGGTGAAACTCCTCCATCTCCGAGCGGGAGCAGGCCACCACCGTGCCGCCCGCTTTTTTACCCAGGTGCTCCAGCCAGACAAAAATGTTGCGTTTAAAGTCTGAGACATCCTTGCGCAAAAAGGAGACCCCGTGGGAGGTATAGATGACGCGATCTTGCATCCCCAGCATCCTGGCGGCGACGCGTCCCAAAAAGCCCGCTTTGGAGGAGTGCAGGTGCAAAATGTCGATATCGGGGATCTGTTTGAGAATCTGGTAAAGCTCCGTTAACGCCCGCATATCTCTTAAAAGGCAGATTTCGCGGGTGGCGTTTTTCCAGTAGATAAAACGGGTGCCTTCGGGAAAATTGTCGGCAAAGTGTTCGGGGGTGTTGGGGCGTTTGGCATAAACCACGGTATGACGGTGCTGGGGGGTATGGTTGGTCAGGTCGCTGATAAAGTCGTAGACGCCGCCGGCGAAGGATTCGACGATATGGATAATGTGCATACGATTTTGGGCTTTGTTGGGATTTTAAACGTGAAATATCATAATGAAAAGTTGATGAAGGGGGCATTAATTTTCAAGGCGACGGGCCAAAAAGAGAGTGCCCGCCACCGCGAAAAGTTTGGCCGTCAAAGAGGCCCAGGCGGCGCCCAGAGCCCCGTGTGACGGGATAAGAAGGTAATCGAGCGCGACGTTGATGAGCAGTTGGGCAAAGAGTAGACCGCTTAGTTGCCGGGTGCGCTCTTTAAGATGCAGTAACCCGACCAGGGGTTTGATAGGAATCTCGGTAGCGTATAGAAGCAGTAACACCGCCATGACCGGTACGGCCGGCCGGTAGTCGGCGCCGTAAAGCAGGGGAAAGAGACCATAGCCGGCTGTCTCCGCCACGATCAAAAGGATAAAAGCACCCGCGCCGAGGCGCAGGGTTTGGCGGATGAAGTAATGGACGGAGTGTCGCTGTAGAATCTGCGCCGTTTTGGGATAAAGCGATGTAAAGAGAGCCGACGCCACCAGGGGAAAGACCATGGCCGTCTGGAGCGCGGCGCCGTAAAAACCTACCGCTTTTTCACCGCTAAGGGCGTGAAGCATCAGCAAGTCGGCGCGAAAGAGCAGTTGGTTGAGCAGTTCGGCCAAAACCATCCAAAACCCGGCATACAGCAGACCGCGGGCAAAAGGGGGCGTCGGTTTGGCGACGGGTTTTTGGAGCGCTTTGGGTAAAAAGAGCAGGGCGCTAAGGTAGGAGGCGCCAAAGAGCAGGGCGAAGGTGTCGGCGTCGGCGTGATCGACCCAAAGCACCATCAAAAAAGCGCCGATAAGACGCACGGCGTACATGGTGATGTTGCGCAAAGAGTAGGTGAGAAATTGAAGCCGGCTCTGGTGGATGGAGAGCAGAAAGAGAAAGAGCGCGTAAGCGGGCGTAAGCAGGGCCAAGCGGCCGATGGGTTCGGCCAGGCGGGGGTCGTTGAGTATGAGCGCGAGGGGGTGGGCGGCCAGGTAGAGCGGAATAGTCAGCAAAACGGAGACCAGCAGGCGCAGGGTAAAGGCCTGGGTGACGAGGGTTTTGCGCTCGGTCGCGCGGGTGGCGTACTCTTTGACAAAGGCGGTGGCCAGACCAAACTCGTTGATCTGTGCCATAATGACAAAAAGGGCCCACAGTGTGCTGAAACGGCCAAACGTCTCAACCCCAAGGTGGCGCGCGACCAGCAAAAAGGCAAGAAAACTGATCGCCTGGGCCGTGACGTTGCCGGTAAACACTTTCAGAAAATCCCGCACGTGGGTATGGCTTAAGCGATTTTTTACCCAATGAAACATA
>JAMOMS010000135.1 GCA_027067015.1 Campylobacterales bacterium
CCTATTTGGCGTCGCTTAAATACGAAGGGACCGAAACGGCTTTGGAAGTGCCCTTTGAGGAGGCCAAAGAGGCTTTTGAAGCCGGGTTTTTGAGAGAGTTTGGCTTTTTGATGCCCGAGCGGCGCTTGGTGGTTGAGTCGATTCGGCTGGTTAAAACCTATGCCCACGCCCCCTGGAGCCGCGAGAAGATCGGTACCGAACAAAGGCCCCCCACCGAACTATGCAGGCTTTTTATCCGCGGGGCGTGGCAAGAGGCGATGCGCTACGATCTGCGCCGACCCGTAGCAGGCTTTGAGGCCGTGGGACCTGCGCTGATTAGCCTGGAAACCTCCACGGTGGTTGTGCCGCCCGGCGTACGGGCGGTGATGGATGAACGGGGCGATCTGCGTCTTTTTCTGCCAGATAGCGACGATGTGCGCGACACGACCAAGAGCGAAGCGGGCCGGCTGGCGTTGATGGCCAATCGGGTCGGGTTCGTGGCGTCGCGCATGGGGGCGATGTTGCGCAAAAGCGCCGTTAGCACCAATATCAAAGAGCGGCTCGATTACTCGTGCGCCCTCTTTGACGCCGAGGGCAACCTGATCGCCAGCGCGCCCCATATTCCCGTCCATCTTGGCTCCATGAGCAGTGTCGTTAAAGCGCTTGCGGCGCAAATTAAGCCCAAAGAGGGAGAGCAGTATCTAACCAACGTGCCGTGGGAGGGGGGCTCCCATCTGCCCGATATGACCGTAGTGGCGCCTTACGTTAAAGAGGGGCGCGTTCGCTTTTGGGTGGCGTCTCGGGGGCATCATGCCGACATCGGCGGCAGTGTGCCGGGCTCCATGCCCCCTTTTGCCGTCTCCATCGAAGAGGAGGGGGCGCGGTTTGAGCACTTTAAACTGATCGAGGCGGGCCGCTTTGACGAAGAGGGGGTGCGGGCCGTGCTGGAAGCGGCGGGGGCCAGGCGGATAGAGGATAATCTAAGCGATCTTAGGGCCCAGACAGCGGCCAACAGAGAGGGGCTGACGGCTCTGGCGGCGCTGGCTAAAAGCGAGGGCTGGGAGGCGCTGGAAGGGTATATGCGCCGTATTCAGGAGGTCAGCGCCGAAGCGGTGCGCGCCTTTTTGCTCCAAAAAGGGGCGGGGGAGGCCGAGGGAGCGGACAGGCTGGACAACGGCGCCGAGATCCGTTTGCGGGTGCGAATCGACGCAAAGGGCGGGGCCCTTTTTGATTTTGGCGGCAGTTCGCCCCAGCTTTTTGGCAACCAAAACACCCCGCCCGCCGTGGTGCGCTCGGCGCTGGTCTACGCGCTAAGGGTGATGATTGGGCGCGATTTGCCGCTAAATGACGGCTTGCTGGGGCCCGTTACACTGCGACTGCCCGAAAACTCTCTGCTTCATCCTTCTCCCCAAGCCGCCGTGGCGGGGGGAAATATTACCACCAGCCAACGCATCGTCGATCTGGTGTTGGGGCTCTTTGGCACAGCGTCGGCCAGCCAGGGGTGCATGAACAACGTGATATTCGGCAACGAGGATTTTGGCTACTACGAAACCATAGGCGGCGGTGCGGGGGCAACATCCAAAGCCGACGGGGCCGACGCGGTGCACACCCACATGACCAACACCCGCATTACCGACGCCGAGATCTTTGAACAGCGCTATCCCGCGGCGATCGAGCGTTTTGCCGTGCGCAAAGGCAGTGGCGGCGCGGGGCGCCACAAAGGGGGAGACGGCATCGTGCGGGCGTACCGCTTTTTTGCCCCTTTAAAAGTGGCGGTCATCTCCGAGCGGCGGGTTTTTGCGCCGTTTGGCCTAAACGGCGGCGCGTCGGGTGCCAGGGGGCGCAATATACTGCTTAGAGGCGAGGAGGCCTTTTTGCTGGATGGCAAATGCGCCTTGAGGGTTCAAGAAGAAGATAGGCTCATCATCGAAACCCCCGGCGGCGGGGGGTGGGGGAGCGTGTAGCCTTTTATGCTACAATTGTATCTACAAAGAGATACAAGGGTATACAATGAAAAAAGCGATCAATATTAGAATGGATGAAGATTTGCTTGCCGAACTGGATCAATACGCCAAAGAGTTGGATAGAACGCGAACCTATCTGATCGAAAAAGCGGTATCGGCCTATTTCGATACGCTGGATGAGATGGTTTCGGATAAACGGATCGATAAGATTAAACGAGGAAGCGTAGAGCTCTATACCCTTGAGGAGGCGGCCAAAGAGTTGGGATTGAAGTAGATGTATAAGGTTATTATCCCGAAATTTGTCGTCAAAGAGCTGGCCAAGATCGAAAAGAGAGATCGGCAGTTGGTTTTTGACAAGATCAAAGAGCTAGAAGCGGGCCGTTTTGCCAACGACAAAGCGCTCAAAGGCAAACATAAAGGAAAGTTTCGCAAACGGGCCGGCAATTATCGGATCGTCTATTTAAAAGAGAACGATATTTTGCTCATTACCCTTGTGAGGGTTGCGCACAGAAAAGAGGTGTATTGAGGTCCTATATTTTCATAACAGCACCGCCTGCGTGCGGACGAGGCGAAGAAAGGGGTCGTTTTTTTGGCCGTCATCCAACACGATGTCGATTTTCTGCTCCCCGAAAG
>JAMOMS010000136.1 GCA_027067015.1 Campylobacterales bacterium
TACCTGCTTGACCTGGCGACCCTGACGGGCGCGTGCGTGGTGGGCGTGGGCGAGTACACCACCGGCGTCATGGGCCACAGCCGCGCCCTTAAGCACAGCTTTTCCAAAGCGGCCGCCAACGCCGGGGAACTCACCTGCACCCTTCCCTTTAACCGCTATCTGGCCAAACTCCTTAAAAGCGAGGTGGCCGACGTGTGCAACATCGCCTCATCCCGCTACGGCGGCGCTATTACCGCCGCGCTCTTTTTGGATCGGTTTGTAGAAGAGCAGATGAAAGAGAAATGGCTTCACCTGGATATCGCCGGGCCGGCCTATGTAGAGAAAACCTGGGGCTATAACCCATCCGGCGCCAGCGGCGCGGGGGTACGTATGTGCGTCAAATGGTTGGAGCAAAGCGTCAGGGAGCGCCAAAAAACGGCGCACGAAAAGAGCTAACGGCTACTTTCGCTCCTCCTCCTTGCCCTTCTTGGGCAATCTTAGCACCACCAACATCACCACAACCACCGCAACCAACAAACCGACTCTTACCCACTCATCCTGCATCCAAATTCCTTACCCAAAAATCATAAAATAAACAGACTTATCATACCACACATGAGGGTGTCGCTTTATTAACATTTGTTTAAACATTTTTTTAATTTTTTTGCGTTATATTTCATAATAATTTTATTCCATTAATACGGTGACAACCATGGAAAAAAAGTGGGAAGAGAAGAGACGAAATCGGGGTGTGGTGATTCCGCTGATGTATCTGCTTTTGGAAGCGGTTTTGCTTGTTCTTATTGTCCATATAGCCAAAATGTTACAAATCGGCTGGCTGGTTCAAACAGCCACGCTGGGTGCCATCGCCTACTTCCTCTTCTCCTGCCTGCCCCGCTTTAAACGGGTGGTCGATCGACAAAAAAGTGCTTCAACCCTTCGTCCCCGTCGCATCTACTCTCACTCCCCTTTTGCGGGCGGTTGATTTCGCCCCGCCGCTTTGGTATAATCCCCCCATTTCACACACGACCGCAAGGAGTCTGATATGGGTCTTCCCGTCGGTATCGTCGGCCTGCCCAATGTTGGCAAATCGACCACTTTCAACGCGCTGACCAAAGCGCAAAACGCCGAAAGCGCCAACTACCCGTTTTGCACCATCGAACCCAACAAAGCGGTGGTGCCCGTTCCCGATCCCCGGCTTGAGGAGTTGGCCAAAATCGTCAATCCCGAGCGTATCCAGCACTCCACCATCGACTTCGTGGACATCGCCGGCCTGGTCAAAGGGGCCAGCAAGGGCGAAGGGCTGGGCAACCAGTTTTTAAGCAACATCCGCGAAACGGAGATGATCTTGCACATGGTGCGCTGTTTTGACGACGGCAACATCACCCACGTCGAAGGCTCAATCGACCCTTTGCGTGATATCGAGATTATCGAAAGCGAGCTGATCTTCGCCGACATTCAACAGTTGGAAAAGAAGATCGACCGTCTTGCCCGCCAGGCCAAAACCGGCGACAAAAAGATCCGTGCCGTACTGGAAGTGGCCCAGGCGCTGATGAAACATATGGAAGAGCTTCAACCCGTCTCTACTTTTGCCGACCGTGAAAACGAAGCTTTCGCACAATTGGACAAAGAGCTTCGTTTCTTAAGCAACAAACCGGTCATCTACGGCGCCAACGTGGATGAAGAGGGCCTGCTGGAGGACAACGCCTATGTCAAAGCGGTACAGGAACACGCCGAAAAAGTCGGGGCGGACGTGATTAAACTCTGCGCCAAAATAGAAGAGGAGCTGGTTCAGCTTGAGCCTGAGGAGGCGGAAGAGTTTCTCAACGAACTGGGCATCGAAGAGTCGGGGTTGGACAAGATTATCCGCACCGCTTTTGATCGGCTGGGGCTGATCAGCTACTTTACCGCCGGCGTTAAGGAGGTGCGGGCCTGGACCATCCACAAAGGGTGGAAGGCCCCCAAAGCCGCGTCGGTTATTCACAACGATTTTGAAAAAGGCTTCATCCGCGCCGAAGTGATCGCTTATGAGGATTTCATAAAATATGGCGGGGAACAAGGGGCCAAAGAGGCGGGAAAAATGCGCCTGGAAGGCAAAGAGTACGTAGTACAAGACGGTGACGTCATGCACTTTCGCTTCAACGTCTAAGCGCCCGTCACATCCCGGGCCACTGCTGTATACACTTTCAACCCCTCCTGTTTCGCGCTCTCATCCTGAAGCTTGCGAAGCGCCTGGAGCGCTTTGAGCTCTTCGGCCCGGGCCGACGCCGCCACGGCGTAATCCTGCGGGCTGGGATCGGCGGGCGCCATGGCCGCGATAGCGACCTGGCGCATTTTTCTGACCGTCTCTTCCGGGTCTTTGCCGGGCGACACGGCAATAGGCACCTCGCCGCCTACCGCGTACATCCGCCCGTCTGGCCCTTGTTGGTAGGTAAAGCTGGCCCCTCCCGTCGCGATCCCGCCCGCCACAGCAAGATGGGCCGCCTCATGGGAATGTACCTGGGTATCCCTGGCCTGTAGTCGGGTCACTTCGGCCCGCTGGGCCGCGTCCAGATCGTCGGCGTTTCGCGTAACCTCTTT
>JAMOMS010000137.1 GCA_027067015.1 Campylobacterales bacterium
CGGGATGTTTTGATTGACTCGTTCGCGAAGGCGGGCTGGAAGATTGAAAAACCCACCGCCAGTATGTTTGTCTGGGCCCGCCTGCCCAAAGAGGCCCTGCACTTAGGAAGCCTGGAGTTTTCCAAAAAGCTCTTGACCGAAGCCAAGGTGGCGGTAAGCCCCGGTATCGGCTTTGGCGAGTACGGTGATCAGTATGTCCGCATCGCGTTGATCGAGAACGAAAAGCGGATCCGCCAGGCGGCGCGTAACATCAAGAAGTACCTCAAAAGCCTCAAAGAAAATCAATAAAAGGGAACGCAGTGACCTTCCATAACTTTTCACTTTTTACTATTCACTTTTCACTCGACCATATCCAAAGGGTTTTCCTATGATTAAAGTCGGCATCATCGGCGTCGGAACGGTCGGCGAGAGCGTGGCCGAGATTTTGCAAAAAAATCGGGACATCATCTCCGCCAGGGCGGGGAAGGAGATTGTGGTCAAAAAAGGGGTGGTGCGAAATCTTTCCAAAAAGCGTGGCGTAAGTATTCCCCTGACAGACAACCCCGATGAGGTGCTCGACGATCCCGAAATCGACGTGGTGGTAGAGTTGATGGGCGGCGTGGAAGAGCCCTACGCCGTGGTAAAAAAAGCCCTGCAAAACGGCAAGGCGGTGGTGACCGCCAACAAGGCCCTGTTGGCCTATCACCGCTATGAGTTGGAACAGTTGGCCGGGGAGCTCCCTTTTGAGTACGAAGCGAGCGTGGCCGGGGGGATTCCTATTATCAAAGCGCTCAGGGAGGGGCTTAGCGCCAACCACATCGAGCGCATTGAGGGGATCATCAACGGCACCGCCAACTACATTCTGACCAAGATGATGCATGAAGGCGCCGATTTTGACGCGGTGCTCAAAGAGGCCCAGGAGCTGGGGTACGCCGAGGCCGATCCCACCTTTGACATCGGCGGGTTTGACGCGGCGCATAAACTGTTGATTCTGGCTTCCATCGCCTACGGCATTGACGCCAAGCCCGAGGATATTCTGATCGAGGGGATCGAGAAGATCACCCAGGATGACATCGCCTTTGCCAAAGAGTTCGGCTATACCGTCAAACTGCTGGGCATCGCAAAAAAATCGGGCGAGGAGGTGGAGCTAAGAGTACATCCGACGCTGGTGCCGCGCGATCGGATGATCGCCAAGGTTGACGGCGTCATGAATGGCGTAAGCGTCGTGGGCGACAAAGTGGGCGAGACCATGTATTACGGCCCGGGTGCCGGCGGCGACGCCACGGCCAGCGCCGTCATTTCCGACATCATCGCCATTGCCCGTAGCGGCAAAAGCTCCCCGATGCTGGGATTTAAACGCCCGCTTGAGGAGGGACTGCGTCTGGCGGACAAAGCGTCGATAACCACCCACTACTACCTGCGTCTCAAAGTGGCTGACAGACCCGGTGTGTTGGCGGCGGTGGCCGATAGGATGGGTCAGGAAGGCATTTCGATCGAAACCATGCTTCAGCGCCCCGTGGACAACGAGGCGGCCACCCTGCTCTTGGCCACCCACGCCTGCCGGGAGTCGGCGATGCAAAGGGCGCTTGAGGGTTTGCGTAATCTTGAGGCGGTGCGGGAAGAGCCGGTGATGATCCGCATCGAGAGATAGCGCCCTCTTACATCATAAAACGGCGTGGTCGGCTGAAAAATCCGATCACGTTGGTCGCTTCAGGAAAAACCTTTCCATTTTCTTTTATAATCTTTTAACTATTGCCAAACTCCCGGAGCCTGCCATGTCACATACCAAAGAGATCGAAAGTGTCTGTACCTACTGCGGTGTCGGTTGCGATATTGTCGCCCAGGTGGACGAGTCTTGCAATACCGTGCTTAAAATCGGCGCCGACAAGGACGGTTATGTCAGCCAGGGGAAGCTGTGTGTCAAGGGCAAGTACGGGTTTGACTTTTTACATGACGACGCGCGCCTTAAAGCGCCCCGTATCGCCCGGCGTTTTCTGGAGCGCAATCCGCGCATCGCCCGGGAACTGGAGGGTCGGTTACGCCCGCTGGACGGGGCGTGGTTTGAGACCGACCTTTCTGCGGCCGTCAAAGCGGCGGCCCTGAAGCTTAAAGAGATCACCGCGCAATACGGACAAGAGAGCTTTTGCGCCGTGGGCGGGGCCAGGAGTAACTGCGAAAGCGCCTATCTACTGCAAAAGTTTACCCGGCAGGTGATGGGCTCACCCCATATAGATTGTTGCGCCAGGGTCTGCCACGCCCCCAGCCTCAGGGGTATGCGTGAGACCATCGGTGAGGGGGCGGCTACCAACCCCTACAATGACATCTACGAGGCCGAGTTTATTCTCATTATCGGTTCCAACACAACTGAGGCCCACCCCATTGTGGCCAACCGCATCATCGACGCGGCCAGACTGCACGATAACGTGGCCGTCATTGACGTGCGCGAGATCAAGATGATGAAGTACGCCAAGCACAAGGCGGTAATTCCTTTTGAGGCCAATTTGCTGGTGCTTAATATGATGGCCCGGGTGATTTTGGAGGAGGAGCTTTATAACGAGAAGTTTGTCAAAAACCGGACCACGGGTTTTGAGGCTTACCGCGAGGCGATTTTGAACGACCCCTACGCCGATCCGCTCTTTTTCAAACGGATTCCGGGATATGAATATCTGGCGACCAAAATTCCCGTCATCGCCCGGGAATACGCGCTGAAAAAATCGATGATCTTCTGGGGACTTGGCGTTACCGAACATATCGACGGCAGTTACGCCGTGATGGCGATTACCCACCTGGCGCTTTTGACCGGCAACATCGGCAAGAGCGGCGCGGGACTCATGCCTCTGCGTGGCCAGAACAACGTGCAGGGGGCCTGCGACATGGGGTGTCTGCCCTATTACGCGCCCGATTATCAAAAGCCCGAAAAGATAGGGATGATGACCCCGCAGTTGATTGAGGGAATGCTGGATGGAAAGATCAAGGCGCTATTGAATATGGGAGAGGATATCGCCCATATCCATCCCAATCAGAACAAGATTGACAAGGCGCTTGAGAAGTTGGAATTTTTGATGGTGCAAGAGCTTTTTATGACCGAGATCGCCCAAAAAGCCGACATCGTGATCGGGGTGAAGTCGGCCTATGAGAAAGAGGGGGTCTATGTCAACGCCATGCGGCGGCTCCACCTCTCCCAGCCGCTGACACACAGCGATCTGCCTGATGACTGGGAGGTGCTTCAGCGTCTTGCGAACGCCCTGGAGGGCGGTTTTGCCTACGAAAGCGGCGAAGCGGTCTGGAACGAGGTGCGCGAGGTGGCCAACCGGCGATTCAGCGGCGCCAGCTATTTGCGATTGCGCCGACACCGCAAGCGGGGCCTGCAGTGGCCCGTGTATATTGAGGATACCCCGGTTTTGCACCTGCTGGACTTTCGTACCGAAGACGGGTTGGGGCGTTATAGCTACCATCAGTACGAACTACGGGGACAGGTGAAAGAGCTGGTAGAAAAGGGAGAGATCGGCAACGGGTTTTATCTTACAACGGGCCGTGCACTGCCCCACTACAACAACGCCGCCCAGACCCAATGCAGTCAAAAACTCAACCGCCGCTACGACGAGGAGGTTCTGCTGGCAAGCGAGGCCGACCGGGCGCGTTTACCGGAAAGCGAGTATGTGGTGCTTCAAAGCCGGTACGGCCGAAGCGCGCCGTTGCGGGTGAAATTTACCGAAAAGATGCGCCCCGGTACCCTCTTTACTACCTTCCACCACGCCCAAAGCCGTATCAACTACCTCTTTGGGGACGAATCGGACGCTTTGGTGAAAACCGCGGCGTTCAAATCCGTTCATGTGGAGGTTTTGCCCGCGTGAGTCGCGCCAAGGGGAACGTCGCCGAAGAGAAGGCCTGCGCTTTTTTGCGGGCCAACGGGTGTGAGATCGTGGCGCGTAATGTCTATTTCAAAGGGGGCGAGATTGATATTATCGCCCAAAAGAACGGGGTGGTCCATTTTGTGGAAGTCAAAAGCGGCAGGGGGTTTGAGCCGGTTTATAACCTTACCCCCGCCAAACTGCGTCGGATTGTCAGGGGCGCAGAGCTTTGGATGGCGCAAAACCGCTTTGACAGCCCCTGGCAGATCGACGCGTTGATCGTCAGGGACGGAGTGTGTGAGTGGCTGGAAAATGTCACGATTTAATCATTCGGGCCAAAAATTTTTAAAGCATTAACCGCTATAATCTACACCATGAAATTTTTTAAGGAGCACAAAAATGGGCAAATATGTTGAGCTTAATAGCGGCAATTTTGAAGAGACGGTCAAAGAGGGTGTGACCCTGGTAGACTTCTGGGCGCCCTGGTGCGGGCCCTGCCGGATGATCGCGCCGGTGATTGAGGAGCTGGCCGAGGATTATGAAGGCAAAGCCACCATCGCCAAAGTCAACACCGACGAGGAGCAGGAATTGGCGGTAAAATTCGGTATCCGCTCCATTCCCACCATTCTCTTCTTCAAAGACGGTGAAGTGGTCGATCAGATGGTCGGCGCCGCCTCCAAGCAGGCGTTTGCCGAAAAACTTGACGCGTTGATCGGCTAACCTCTTTTTATGGCTGTCGGCGCCCGGAAGGGGCCCTTCTCCTTCACCTATGTCTTCGCCTCCTTTTTCGGGGCGGCGATGGTCGCCGGCGCTTTTGCCTACTATAACTACAAATTCTCCCAATACCGGTTTATCGACTTCAAAGAGACGATACTCTATACTAAAAAAGATATTTTCCAGCCTGTGGATGAGCGCTATATTGTCGTGGTCTACAGTTCGCATATGGGAGAGATCGGCAAGGCGCTTGGGGCGTTGGCCTCAAAAGAGCGGGTATTGGCGATAGACCTTTATCAGAAACGGCGAGAGAGCGATAAAAGGGTGATCTACCTGACGGCGGGTACCAATACGCTGTTAAAGATCATTCACCGTTTTCATATCCGGGAGGTTCCCTCTTACTTCCTGATAAAAAGACAAAACGACAAAGGCCTGTACAAACAGGATAGCAAGATCTACCTATTGGAGGTGCAATGATGCTTGATCTGGCGATTGTGGGGGGCGGCCCGGCCGGTCTGACGGCGGGACTTTACGCCACCCGCGGCGGACTGGAAAAGGTGGTGATGTACGAAAAGGGTCTGCCCGGCGGCGCCATTACCCAAAGCAGTGAGGTAGAAAACTACCCCGGCATCAAAGAGGTCGTAACGGGCATGGACCTGATGGCTCCGTGGCCGGAGCAGTGTATGCGCTTTGGTCTTAAGCACGAGATGCGTGAGGTATTGCGGGTTCAAAAGGCTCAAGAGGGCTTTACGATCCTGCTTGACGGCGAGGAGAGCGTGACGGCCAAAAGCGTGATCGTCTGCACCGGCGGGGTGCCGAGAAAAGCGGGTTTTAAAGGCGAAGAGGAGTTTTTTGGCCGGGGGGTGAGCACCTGCGCCACCTGTGACGGCTTTTTCTACCGCGACAAAGAGGTAGCGGTTATTGGCGGCGGCGATACGGCGCTTGAAGAGGCGCTCTATCTGGCCGAGATCGCCAGCAAGGTTTACCTGATTCACCGCCGTAGCGAGTTTCGCGCCGCGCCGGCTACGGTAAAGCGTGCCGAAGCCAACGAAAAGATCGTCTTTATGACCGATACGGTGGTCGAAGAGGTTTACGGCGACAACATGGGTGTTCAGGGTGTGCGCCTTAAAAACCGCGTCAGCGGCGAAGAGAGCGATTTGAGCGTGCCCGGCGTCTTTGTCTTTGTGGGGTATGATGTCAACAACGCCGTGCTTAAACAAGAAGACGGTACGTTCCTTTGCGAGATGAACGCGCGCGGCCAGGTGGTGGTGGATTTAAGCATGCGCACCTCCGTGCCGGGGCTTTATGCCGCCGGCGATATTCGCGTGGAAGCCCCCAAACAGGTGGTGTGCGCCGCGGCCGACGGCGCCACCGCCGCTTTGCAGGCCATTGAATTTGTCAGACACCAAGGTTAAGGAAGTAAAGATGCTAAGAGTCGGAGTCTACGGCGCCAACGGTCGGGTTGGCAAACTGCTGGTGAAAAACCTTACCGAAGATCCCGCCACCGAGGTAGCGGCATTGTGTGAAAAGGGAGGTATTGACTACCATGCCCCCCAAGGATGCGTAGTCACCAATGACGCGAAAATCTTTCTGGACAGCTGTGAGGCGGCCATTGACTTTACGGTACCCGGGGCGACCGAAGCGCTTTTAAAAGCGGCACTGGAGCGTCCCCGCCCGCTGGTCATCGGCACCACGGGTTTAAGCGCGGAGCAAACGGCACTGCTGAACGAGGCGAGCCGAAAGATGCCGATTCTGTATGCCACCAATATGTCCGCCGGTATTGCCCTGCTTAAAAAGCTGGTGCAGATGACGGCCCAGAAACTGGCCGATTTTGATATCGAGATTGTCGAACAGCACCATCGCTACAAAAAAGACGCCCCCAGCGGCACGGCCCTGACGCTGGCCGAGTTTGCCGCCAAAGGGCGGGGCTGGGATCTTGACGCGGTGCGTGTGAGCGGTCGGGACGGCATGACGGGGGAACGTAAAAAAGAGGAGATCGGCGTCCTGGCGGTGCGGGGCGGCGACGTGGTGGGCCGCCATACGGTCGGCTTCTACAACGACGGCGAATTTTTGGAGCTTAATCACACCGCCACCAGTCGGGAGACCTTCTCCAAGGGGGCGGTGCGGGCCGTGAAGTGGCTGGTTGATCAACCGGCGGGACTGTATGATATTAGCGATTGCCTGGGGTTGTAAAACACATGGAACGACATCTGAACGAAAAGTGTGCGGTGGTTGGCGTCTTTAACGTCAAAGGGGCGGCGCAGATCGCCTATTTCGGGCTCTTTGCCCTGCAACATCGCGGCCAGGAGGCGGCGGGTATTTGTTCTAACAAAGAGGGCAAGTTTCACATGATCAAAGACCGGGGGCTGGTGACCCGGGTCTTTAGCGAAAAGAAGATCAAAAAGCTCAAGGGTGACATGGCCGTGGGCCATACCCGCTACTCCACCGCCGGGGATGACTCCATTCTGGACGCCCAGCCGGTCTTTGCCCGCTACGATCTTGGCGAGATCGCCATTGTGCACAACGGCAACCTCACCAACGCCCAGGAGGTCAGAAAACAGCTCATTGACAAAGGGGCCATATTCCAGACCTTCATGGATACCGAAAACATGATCCACCTGATCGCCAAGAGCGAGAAGGAGAAGCTGATCGACCGGATTGTCGACGCTTTGCACAAAGTAGAGGGGGCTTACAGCTTTGTGATTCAGAGCCGTAGCAAGATGTTCGCCATCCGCGACCGCTTCGGCTTCCGTCCTCTCTCCCTTGCCAAACTCGGCGACGGCTATATGGTCGCCAGCGAAACCTGCGCGTTTGATCTGGTGGGCGCGGAGTTTATTCGTGACATCAAACCGGGTGAGATGGTGATTTTTGAAAAGGGCAAGGCGCCCCGTTCCATGCAGGTGTTTGAGCCCAATCCCCACAAATGTATTTTTGAGTATATCTACTTTGCCCGGCCCGATAGCGTGGTATTTGGCAAAAACGTCTACAGCCTTCGCAAGAAGATGGGCCGTGAGTTGGCCAAGGAACTGCCGGTAGAGGCCGACATGGTGGTGCCCGTGCCTGATAGCGGCGTGGCCGCGGCCCTGGGGTATTCGCAAGAAAGCGGCATACCGTTTGAGCTTGGCATCATGCGTAACCACTACGTGGGGCGTACCTTCATCGAGCCCACCCAGGAGCTGAGAAACCTGAAAGTCAAAATGAAGCTCAGCCCTATTCGGGAGGTGATCGAGGGCAAGCGCCTGATTGTTATTGACGACTCCATCGTGCGCGGCACCACCAGCAAACAGATTGTCAGTATGCTTAAAGAAGCCGGCGCGGCGGAGGTGCATATGCGCATCTCTAGCCCGCCGACGACCGATCCCTGTTTTTACGGGGTGGATACGCCCGAAAAAGAGAAGCTCATCAGCGCCCGCATGAGCGTGGAGGAGATTCGCGACTACATCGGCGCCGACTCGCTGGCCTATATCTCTATTGAGGGCCTCATGCGTGCGGTGGGAGATGACCAGAACTACTGCAAAGCCTGCTTTGACGGACATTACGTAATTTAAATAACCGGCCCGCCTTACGCCCGTGCAACGGCGGGTTGCTATAATCGGGCACAAAAACGACGACAAGACGGACCAGCATGAAAAGAGTCTATACCATCGGCCGCTATTTTCGCAAACGTTTTGGCGAAAGGGTTTACAAGGTTCCGCTCAGTATCGCGGGCTTTACCTGCCCCAATATTGACGGGACCGTTGCCAAAGGGGGATGCACCTTTTGCCTTAACGAGTCGTTTAGCCCCAATCTTACGCAAAAAACGTCCAAAAAATTCTATCTGCGTCCCGATTCCTCCCAAAACCCTCTGCTGGATCGCCAGTTGGAGCAGGTCCGCTGTCAATATACCGCCACCGCTGAACGGTTGGCCGGTAAGTACGGTGTGCGCAAATTTTTGGCCTATTTTCAGTCGTTTACCAATACCTACGCGCCGCTGGATACGCTTAAAATACTCTATGAGGAGGCGTTGGCGCAACCCGCCTGCGTGGGGCTTAGCATCGGCACCCGCACAGATAGTGTGAGCGAGGAGATTTTAGACTACCTGGCCGAGCTTTCGCAAAGGTATGAGATTTGGGTTGAGTACGGAATTCAATCGGTCTATGACGAGACGCTCAACAAGATCAACCGCGGGCATGACAGCGCCAATATCCGGGAGTGGATCGAAAAGACCAAAGCCAGAGGTCTAAAGGTGTGCGGACACGTCATTTTCGGCCTGCCGGATGAGAGTGACGCCATGATGCTGGAGACGGTGCGCCGGTCGCTTGCGTGGGGCATAGATTCCATTAAAATCCATCCCCTATATGTCGTCAAAAACACGGCGCTGGCCGTTGATTTGCAAAACGGTCGTTTCGCTCCCATTGAAGAGGAGCGGTATGTGCGCCTGGTGGTCGAGAGCGTGAAGATGTTGCCCCCTCATGTGAGTGTTCAGCGTTTAAGCG
The DNA here is from genome assembly GCA_027067015.1 of Campylobacterales bacterium. Taxonomy (GTDB): domain Bacteria; phylum Campylobacterota; class Campylobacteria; order Campylobacterales; family Hydrogenimonadaceae; genus Hydrogenimonas. The sequence continues at coordinate 9,020 of JAMOMS010000137.1, forward strand.
CGGGTATTCACGACGATTCTCTCTTGGCGCCCATGTGGTGTTACTGTAAACATCGCCAAATGCAAAAGATTCGCATGGCGCTCAAAGAGGCGGGCTATCTTTACTAAAAAGCCCCTCTTGGCGTTAGTGGCAGTAGAGATGGTAGATAAGTCGGGTTTTTGAGAAGTAGGGCGGGTAGGGCATACGGACGGTAAAGGGCTGGATCTCTCCCGGCTTGATCTTTCTGGCGACCACAAACTCCTCTTCAATGGTGTTGGGGCGCTCTTTTTTGGCGTCTTTGGCCTTAAAGAAGTCCAGCCCTGAAGGTTTGTAGATCTGACTGCCGCTTAGTTTGTTTCCCTCGACAGGGTTGTTGATCATCTTGATGCTCAGTTTGCATCGGCCGATGGTAAACTTGCCCACATTCATGATTTTGCCTTTAAAGACAATCTCTTCGGTGCGTAAAATCCGGTGATTTTCAATGGAGAGCAGTTTGGCCTTTTTGGTGTATTTGTCCAAGACAAACATACTAAAAAGCGCGCCGGTAGATGTGACCAAAAAAGAGGCGAAGACCATAGACCAAAAGACGTTCTTACGCTTTTCGCGCTTTGAAATAAGCACCAGCAGAAGAAAGAGAATGATAAAAAAAGCCAACGTCAACCAATGAAGAACGGTCATATAGATCATGGATAGCACCTTGCCGTAACGGAAATATTTAGATCATCTCTTCTTGGAAGAGGATCGACAAGAATTTTAAAGGGTTTAGTCTCCTCCTTGGCAAGGGGAAGTATGAGAGACTTGATATAAACGGCGGTCGGCTTGAGCCAGGGGGACCATGTTTTAAGAAAGGCTTGGGGGCGATAGAGCACGATAACCAAATCGCAGGAGGTGTAATCGACTTTGCCGGCGTTGGTGAGGTTGCCTTCCAGTAGCAGTGCGTCGGAGTAGCGCAAAAAACGGCTCTCTTTCAAAGTGACCTCTGTTTTGCGAATGTAGCGATCCAACCCTATTTTGATGGCGGGCGGGCCGAAAAAGAGCAGAACGATACCCAGTAACAGCAGAAAATAGGAGAGGCCGCGACGGCGCACGAAAGCGCCCAGAAACATCAGCAAAAAGGCTAAAAAAACCACCCACCCCAGGGCCATATAGTCATACTTGGTGAGGGAGTGGAAAGTGTAGTAGAGGTAGTGTTTGAGCAGTTCAGCCATCTTGCCTGCTGTTTTTCTCTTCGATGCCGCTCATGCCAAAACGCCGCGCAAGCTCCTGGCGGATGCGGTCAGGCGTGATCTCTTTTTTGCCAAGCGCCACCAGAACGTGGTAGGTCAGATCCGCTGTTTCGTAGACAATCTCTTCCTCGTCATTGTCCTTGATCGCGAAGCAGAGCTCGCCTGCCTCTTCGACAATCTTTTTAAGCAGGCTGTTCTCTTTGCCCTGAAGCAGTTTGGCGGTGTAAGAGCTTTTGGGGTCGGCGTTTTTGCGTTCCAAAATGGTGTGATAGAGGGTGTCGATCACGCCGTAGGTCGCGGCGGTATCCACTTCGGGGGTACTGATTGTTTGGTGTGTCTGTAGGTCGGTAAAGAAGCAACTGCGCCGACCCGTGTGGCAGGCGACGCCCTCCTGATGGACCTTCAAAAGAAGCGTATCGCCGTCGCAATCTACCAGCATCTTCTCGATTTTTTGGACGTGGCCGCTGGATTCCCCCTTTTTCCAGAGTCGTTTGCGACTGCGGGAGTAGTAGTGGGCAAAACCGGTTTGGCGCGAAAGCTTAAACGCCTCTTCGTTCATGTAGGCCAGCATCAGCACCTCCCCGCTTTGGGCGTCTTGCACCACGGCGGGGATCAAGGGGTTTTTTTGCCAGTCGATGTTTATCATAAAACTTCCTTAGTCTGAAGGGTTGTTTGAAGCGATGGGGATCGAAGCAGGTCGATATGTTCGGATAGATCGGGACGAATATCTTGGCGCATGGGATCAAGAATAAAGGTAATGCCCTCTTTGCGGGCCAATTTGGCAACGGGTACGAAATCACTGTCACCGGCGATTAAAATGATACGCCCAACCAGTTGTTTCAGACTTAACCAGGTTATATCCATTCCAATTTTCATATCGACCTGCTTTTGGGTCACATCAATGGTGAAATCTTCTTCTTGTAAGCTTTCGTAAGATACTTTTCCCTGAATGAACCGTTTGTAAAGCTTTTTATCTTTGAGCGTCCAAACGGCTTCGGTTTCATGTAAAGTGCCAAGTCGTAAGGCCGTCATAGGATGTTGACGAATAGATTGATGAAGGGCTTCACGGATTTGTGAAGTTTTGCTTTTTGAAAAATCGATGGCGTGACCGGTTTTTGGATGGTGCATCTTTTTTTTTAACGGTGGGGCGTCATAAACATAGATACGATAAAGCTCATGTTTCTCTTTTTTGAAAGTGAGGTGGTTTTTTATATGGTTAAAGAGAATGTCGGATAAAAATATAGCCTCTTCATCTGCGGAGGTAAGTTGTGAAAGTTCATTGCGGCATAGCGTGCGTACCCGTTTGATAAAAAAACCGAGATCAACAAGAATGGCGGTTTTGGTAAAGCTCAATAGTTGCTCCTAAAAGCAAAAACCTCCGGGGTACTGCCCTGCGGTGCATCGCTTTCGCAGGGGATCGCCACGGAGGTTGATTGCCAAATTATAATATAAACTCCTTACCCTTTTCAAGTGTCGCTACTGTTGCGTTGAGACCCGTTGTTTGGTTTTTTCTTTGGTGTCGATCCAGATGTTGGGGACCGCGCCGCCGGGGGTGAGGAAGATTTTGGCGTCTTTGTTGGTTTTGAGCGCTTCGTTAAACTGCCCCTGCACCTCGATCTGGCGCAGTTGCAGCAGTTCGGGTGTGAGCGAGTCGCTGATGAGCTTGTTGGCTTTGGCCTGGGCGTCGGCTTCGATGCGGATACGGTCCGCCTCACCCTGGGCCTGGATCTTTTTGGCTTCCGCCTGGCCGCGTGCCAGCGCCGCTTTCTTCTCGGCCTCCTGCTTGGCGCGAAGTACCTCATATTTCATCCGCTCGGCTTCCT
>JAMOMS010000138.1 GCA_027067015.1 Campylobacterales bacterium
ATCACCAGGCACTTTTGTCCCTCAATATAACCCAGGTAGCAGATGATGGCCGCATCGTCCCGAAAGGTGCGTTCCCCGTGAATCTCGATGGGATTGTCCATCAACAGCCGGATGTAGTCGAGCGCGTAGGGTCGGTCGGGGTGACGGGCCAGTTGAAGTTTTTGATAATCAGAGAGGTTTTTGTAGACCTTGGCCAGCTCTTTTTCGAGGTCTTTTTCCAGTATCGCCACCGCCTCCGTATCGCCGCGCACCTTGGCTGAGGCGATCTCATCCTCAATCTCCTTGAGTTTCTCTTCAAAAGGCAGGTAGGTGGCCAAGTCAGACCCTTTTGAAAATCACGACACCGTTGGTACCGCCAAAACCGAAGCTGTTGCTCATAACCACATCCAGTTTCGCTTCTCTCGCCCCTTCGGTAATGTAGTCCAGATCGCAGTTCTCATCGGGCGTTTCGTGGTTGATGGTGGGCGGCATAATGCCGTCACGCATCGCCATCAGGGCGATAACGGCTTCAATGGAGCCCGCCGCGCCGAGACAGTGGCCGATCTGTCCTTTGGTGGAGCTCACCGGCGGGCAGTTCTCTTTGCCGCCAAAAAGCTCTTTCAAGGCCGCCGTCTCGTTTTTGTCGTTGATGGGCGTGGAGGTGCCGTGGGCGTTGACGTAGTCGATTTTGGGGTTGCCCGCCATCTTCATGGCCGCTTTCATAGCTCTTAGCGGCCCGTCCATGGTGGGGGTGGTGATATGGTTGGCGTCGCCGCTCTCGCCAAAGCCGATCAGCTCCGCGTAGATCTTCGCGCCTCTGGCCTTGGCCGCCTCATACTCTTCCAGCACCAGGGCACCGGCGCCCTCACCCATCACAAAGCCGTCCCGGCCCGCGTCAAAAGGACGGGAGGCGTGTTGGGGATCGTCGTTGCGGGTGCTGAGCGCCTTCATGGCCGCGAAACCGCCCACGCCGATACCGGTAATGGCCGCCTCGCCGCCAACAACCAGCATCCGCTCCGCGCCGCCTAATAGAATGGTTTTGGCCGCCTCGCTGATGGCGTGCGTACCCGCCGCGCAGGCGGTGACGGAGCCGAGGTTGGGCCCTTTGAGGTTGTGATCAATAGAGACGAATCCGCCCAGCATATTGGCCAACGCCGAGGGGATAAAAAAGGGTGAAAGACGCCGGGGACCCCGGTCATGCAGGATGATGGAGTGCTTTTCAATGGTGGGAAGCCCGCCGATACCCGAAGCGCAACTGACACCGAAGCTCTCACGCTCCACGTTCTCGTCAATGCCGGCATCCTCGATCGCCTCGGCGGCGGCTTTGATGCCCAGTTGGATGAAGCGGTCGGCCTTTTTCACCTCTTTGGGGTCCATGACGGTTTTGGGATCGAAATCTTTGACTTCCCCCGCGATCTGCACGCTCAGCGCGCTCGCGTCGAACAAGGTAATTCTTTCAATGCCACATTGACCCTCAATAATAGCCTTAAAAGAACTCTCTTTGTCGTGTCCAACCGCATTGATCATCCCCAGCCCGGTGACTACCACTCGCCTCACACCATCTCCTTCGACTTGTTGTACTGTTTGAAAAAAGACTACAAAAGCCCGCCTGAAGCGGGCCGGAACTTACTTGTTCTCTTCGATATATTTAACCGCGTCGCCGACGGTTTGGATCTTCTCGGCCTGATCATCAGGGATCTCAATACCGAATTTCTCTTCCAGCGCCATGACCAGTTCCACGACATCGAGGCTGTCCGCGCCCAGGTCTTCGACGAATTTGGATTCCATTTTCACTTCGTCGGGATTGACGTTGAGCTGTTCTACAACCACCTCTTTTACGTCGTCAAAAATTGCCATTGCTGTCTCCTTTTTGTGTGAATTGCGTTATGGTAGCAAAAAAAACTTTAAAATACTGAACAATAAACATGGCGTGACGCGCGCGTCACGCCATGTTCATGCCGCCGTTGACTTTGAGGGTTTCGCCGGTGATATAGCCTGCGTGGTCGCTCAGCAAAAAGGCGATCGCCTCAGCCACCTCCTTGGGGTCTCCGAAACGTCCCAGCGGAATGCGGGCCTCAAACGCCTTTTTCACCTCCTCTTTGAGCGCGTCGGTCATGTCGGTGGCGATGAAGCCGGGGGTGACGCAGTTGAAACGGATACCCCGGGCCGCGCCCTCCAGGGCGAAGCTTTTGGTCATGGTAATCATGCCGCCTTTGGAGGCGCTGTAGTTGACCTGCCCGGCATTGCCAGTCTCACCGACAATGGAAGCCACGTTGACCACGGCGCCGAAACGTTTTTTGCTCATCGTTTTGAGCGCCTCACGACAACCGACAAAGGCGCTGACAAGATTGGCGCGAATGACACTCTCAAAATCCTCCACTTTCATCCGCATGGCCAGCTTGTCGTTGGTGATGCCGGCGTTGTTGACCAGATAACTCAGCTCCCCGTCGGCATCCACGATCGTTTTGACCGCCTCCACAAAAGCCGCCTCGTCACTGACGTCAAAGCCGATCACCGCCGCCTTGCCGCCGGCTGATTCGATCTCGGCCTTCACCGCGTCGGCCGCCTCA
>JAMOMS010000139.1 GCA_027067015.1 Campylobacterales bacterium
CGCTTCCAGCAGTTCTTTGGTGACGTGCAAAACAATATCGAGTTTTTCAGTCTTGTTTTCGATATTGGCCTCCATCATGAATTTGATCTGCTGATTATAAAGCCCCTCCAAATAATAAGAGACCTCGCCGCCCCTTTCATGATCAAGGGTGTTAATCAGCTCCACAAAGATCGCCGTGGCACGGTTGATCCAGTAAGTCTTTTTCTCAATATCGTTGTGCTCAATCGCTTTTTTCGCCTGGGAAACGAAGCGAATAATGCCTTCATAAAGCATCTCAATCAACTTTTCGGGCGATTCAATCTGCACGCTGTTTTGGGTATAAGCCTCATATGCCGCTGTCGCTGTCATTGTCATATCCTTTCAGGTTCGGTTTTTGGTTGGGTTTAGCCTTTTTTGTCAAAAATCATGCCCACAAGTTCACGCATCTTTGCCGCCAGGCGCATTGCCTCATCGGAAGGGATTTTACGAATCTCTTCGTTGTTACTGGTATCAATCACCGTAACATAGAGCTCTTTGACCTGGTCGTTAAAGCCGAAACGAATACTTGTTTTGAGTGAATTCATCTCTTTATTGAGCTTATTGACCACCTCTTGCAGTTCTTTTTTGAGCTTCTCGGTATCCTCTTTTTGGCGTACCTCTTCTATTTTGTTTTCCTGTTTGTGTTCCGCTTTGGCGGTCTGTTGCAAAGCGGTTGTCTTCTCGGCGCCCTGTCCGCCGGGCGGCGTTTGTTGTGAGCGGATGGTGTTGAAGATTTCCATGATACCGTCTCCTGCTGTTTCTTACAGCCAAAATCGGCATCGTACAAAAAATGTTTAGGGAGTTTTACTATAATTAGCCTACCAAAAAGGGGATCTTGTGAAAATCGAGTTGCATTGCCGTTCACTGTTGTTGGAAAAGAGTTTGCGAAGCTATCTTCAAGGATATGAGTTGGTAGAGGAGGGTGGCGACGTGGTTATTTGCGACCATCTTTTTACAACTTCTCGTCCCTGTTTGCGAATCGGTACGGATGAAGAGGCGGAACTTATAAAACCCTTTACCCGTTCACAACTGCTATTAAAACTTGAGGCATTGCAAAAACGGTATACCATGGGTGCATTACCCCGGGAAGAAAACCTGTTGGAAGAGAAGATTGAAGAGGCGACCAGGCGGTTTGTGAAAGAGATTGTTCAAATAGTCAAAGAGTACGGAGCGCGAGAATGAAGCGGGGTGAGAGTCAGTTAACGGGCAGGATACTCGGGGGTAAGTACAAAGGAAAAAAGATCAAACTGCCGGGCAAGGCGGTAACCCGAAGCTCCAAAGCCAGACTGCGTAAATCTCTTTTTGACGCTTTGCAGTTTGAGATTGTGGATCGCAATTTTATTGAGATGTTCGGCGGAAGCGGGTCGGTTGGGCTTGAGGCCGTTAGCAGAGGGGCAAAACGGGCTTGGTTTATAGAGGCTAACACCGACTCATACGCCGTTTTGAAAGAGAATTGTCAAGCGTTAGACCCCGCCCGATGCGACGTGCGCATGGGAGACGCGTTTAGCGTTTTGCCGATCATTTTGGAAGAGTTGGCGAAAAAGGGAGAGAAGGCTTACCTCTATATCGACCCGCCTTTTTCGATCCGTGAGGGATATGAAGGTATTTATAAGAAGGTGATCGGGGTGATTGAGGGGATTGATCCTGCTTTGATACACCGAATTGTGGTGGAGCATATGACAGCTGAGGTCATGCCCGATAGGATCGGCGCTTTTGTGAAAGTTAAACAGAAGCGTTTTGGGAAGAGCTCTTTAAGCCACTATTTGCCGGAAGAAGATTTGGAATAGATATTGCTTGTATTCCCGTAACTGACAAACTTGCGGTGTGAAAGGTTCGGGTGTGAGAAAGTTTTTTCTTCTTCTGCTTTGCCTCCCTTTCTTGGCCCAGGGCGCCAAGATCAAAGAGATCAGCCATATTATAGGGGTACGCGATAACCAGCTTATCGGCTACGGTCTGGTTGTGGGACTGAACAAAACCGGTGACGGCACGACTTCCAAATTCACGCTTCAGACCATCGCCAATATGCTTCAGTCCATGAACGTGAAGCTTAACCCCAAAGATATCAAATCCAAAAACGTGGCGGCGGTGATGGTGACGGCCACGTTACCGCCTTTCGCGCGCCAGGGAGACAAGATTGACGTGGTGGTCTCTTCTATGGGGGATGCCAAGTCGCTGGAGGGCGGCACCCTGCTGATGACGCCGCTTAAAGGAGTAGACGGCCGAATTTACGCCCTGGCCCAGGGACCCGTGACCATCGGCGGTCGCAACGGACGGGGCGGCGGGGCGCTCAACCACGCGACGGCCGGGCGGATTCCAAGCGGCGCGCTGGTAGAGCAGGAGGTGCCGTTTGACCTCTACAACCAAAAAAGCGCCACCCTCAGCCTCAAAGAGGCCAACTTCAAAAACGCCGTGACCATTCAAAACACCCTCAACCGCTACTTCAAAGAGCGGGTGGCCGTGGCGGTTGATGCCAGAACCGTGCGACTGCACAAGCCCGAAAAACTCTCCATGATC
>JAMOMS010000140.1 GCA_027067015.1 Campylobacterales bacterium
TCAATCTCAATGCCGCCCCACTCGTTGGTCTCGATGCCGTTGGCGGAGAGAAACTCATAAGGAACCGGATCAAATCCCAGGGCGAAAATCACCACATCGGCGTCAACCCTGAATTCGCTTCCCTCAATCACTTTGAGTCTTTGCCGTCCGCTCTCATCCGGCTCGCCCAGGGCGGTTTTGAGCATCTCCACCCCTATCGCTTCCCCTTCATCGTTCACCAGTACCTGTTTGGGCGCGGCGTTGAAGACAAACTCAACCCCCTCCTCCTTGGCGTTGTTGTACTCTTTGCGTGAGCCCGGCATATTGCGCGCGTCGCGGCGATAAAGACAGGTGACACTGCGCGCGCCCTCTCTTAGGCTCGTGCGCACGCAGTCCATGGCCGTATCGCCCCCGCCGATCACGACCACCCGCTTATCACGCACATCCACGCTTTTGTCATACGCGTCGCCAAAGAGCTTCTTTTGCACGTTGGTCAGCAGTGTCATGGCGCTCATGCACCCTTTGGCGTTTTCGTTGGGGATACCGGCTCTTTTCTCTTTGGAGGCTCCCACGCCGATAAAGACGGCGTCAAAATCGCGCACCAACTCGTCAAAGGGTTTATCTTTGCCCACTTCCACCCCGTAGTGGATCTTCAAACCCGCCTCTTCCATCCACTTGACACGGCGAAAGAGAACGTTTTTGTCCAGTTTGAAACCGGGAATCCCGTAGGTAAGCAGGCCGCCGGGGCGGTCCGCTTTCTCAAAAATCTCCACGTCAATCCCGGCTCTAAGCAAGAAAGTGGCCGCCGACAGGCCCGCCGGGCCGCTACCGACAATCGCCACCTTTTTACCCGCCTTCTTCTCGGCGAAACGGGGCTTGAGCCCCGCCTTGAACCCCTCTTCGTTAATAAAGGTCTCCACCGGCCCGATGGTAACGGCGCCGTAACCGTCGTTGAGGGTACAATCCCCTTCACAAAGGCGATCATGCGGGCAGATGCGCCCCATAATCTCGGGAAAGGGCGAGGGTTCATTGGAGAGGTTGAACGCCAGCTCCAGATCCTTGTCGGCCACCGCCTTGAGCCACTGGGGAATGAAGTTGTGCAGGGGGCACTTGTTGTGGCAATAGGGGTCGCCGCACTGAATACAGCGCTCCGACTGACCCGCCGCCTCGTTGGTCTGGTAGACTTCGTAGATCTCGTTAAAGTCCTTGATCCGCTCGACAACGTTGCGTTTTTTGGGATCGATCCGTTCGATATTGACAAAATTTTGCATACTCTTACTCCCCCTCGTCCAGATTCAGCGGTACTTTGCGCAGTTCCTTGGGCCGCACCATCCAGAAGTTGCGGATCTCCATGCGGAAGCTTTCCAGAATCCGCTTGGCTTTGACACTGCCCGTTTCGTTGTAATACTCTTTCAAAAGCCGTTTAAGGTAGTGGCGCGCCTCGTCGGTATCGTCGGTATCGATCCGCCTGGCCTCCACCAGCTCCTGGTTGATGTTTTCGACAAAGGTGTGCTCGGTGTCGTAAACAAAAGCCAGACCGCCCGTCATACCCGCGCCAAAATTCACGCCGGTACTGCCCAAAATCACCACGACCCCGCCGGTCATGTACTCGCAGGCGTGGTCGCCCGTCCCTTCCACCACGGCCAGGGCCCCGGAGTTGCGCACCGCGAAGCGCTCGCCCACGTTACCGGCCACAAAGAGCTTACCGCCGGTGGCGCCGTAGAGGCAGGTGTTACCCGCCGCCGAATACTGCTCACCCTGAATCAGAGGCGCGATGACAATCTTGCCGCCGTGCATACCCTTGCCCACATAGTCGTTGGCCACGCCGTCAATGCGTAGGGTCACGCCGTCAATTAAGAAAGCGCCGAAAGCCTGCCCCGCGATCCCTTTAAGCTTGATGTGGATGGTATCGTCAGGCAATCCGGCGTCACCGTAATATTTGGCGATCTCGCCGCTGATGCGCGCGCCGAAACTGCGGTTGAGGTTGCAAATGGTGCGCTCGATTACCATTTTGTTGTTGGGGTTTTGAATCGCCTCGGCCGCCTCTTTGAGCACATCTTTTTCAAACGCGTTGCTGTCAAAGGGCTCGTTGGAGGCCACCTGGCAGGTATCGGGCCCCTCCAGGCGCGTCAAAACAGAGCTAAAATCAAATTTTTTCGCAAAATCGTCATCAATGACTTCCAGCAGGTCACTGCGCCCGATCATCTCCTCCAGCGTTTTATAACCCAGGCTCGCCATAATCTGGCGCACATCCTCGGCCAGGAGGGTAAAGTAGTTGACCAGCCGCTCAACGCTTCCTTCAAAGTGCTCGCGTAACATCGGCTCCTGGGTGGCGATACCCACCGAACAGCGGTTGAGGTGGCAAATGCGCAGCATCTTACACCCCACCATCGCCAGCGCGGGGGTACCGAAAGCGTAGCTCTCGGCTCCCAGCAGGGCCGCTTTGATCACGTCCATACCGGTTTTGAGCCCCCCGTCGGTCTGCAGGTGGACGTTTTGGCGCAGGTGGTTGGCTTTGAGCGCGTTGTGGGCCT
>JAMOMS010000141.1 GCA_027067015.1 Campylobacterales bacterium
GTCCCCCCGTCTCATGTTTGGGCAGGGGGCTGTTGTCGTCGTTGCCAAACCACACAATCGTCTCCACATCGGGGGTAAAAGAGCAAAACCAGGTATCGACGCTGTTGTTGGTGGTTCCGGTTTTGCCGGCGATATCCACACCGGGCAGGTAGACGCGCCGCCCCGTTCCCCGCTTGACCACATCCCGCAAAATATCGACCAGCAAATAGGCCTGCTCGGGACGGTAGACCCGTTGGGCTTTGGCTTCATTGCGCCATACCGCCTGCCCCTCATCATCCAGCACCCTCAGCACCAGCCGGGGCTCGTGCAATACGCCCATATCGGCAAAAACCGTGTAAAGACGCGCCATCTGTAGAGGTGAGACGGCGATGTTACCCAGCGCGATAGAGAGGTTATAGGGCAGATCTTTCAAACCGAAAACCGCCAGCTTTTTATGCAGTGTGGGAATGCCGATGGCACTGACCAGGTTGATGGTGGCCAGGTTACGCGAATGCACCAGCGCTTCCCTTAACGTCATGAGCCCCTTGAAATCTTTTTCGTAGTTTTTGGGCTTCCAGAGTTTGTCGGTATCGCCCTCCTCGAAACGGTAGGTTCGGGCGATATCGGGAATGAGACTTTCGGGGTTGTAACCCAGGTTCAGTGCCGTTTCGTAAATGAAGGGTTTAAAGGCCGATCCGGGCTGGCGGCGGGAGGAGACGGCGCGGTTAAAGGCGCTTTTGGCGTAATCGACCCCACCTACCAGCGCCAACACGTCGCCGCTGTGGCCGTCCAACACCACCATGGCGCCGTTGAACGTGGGAGAGATAATCTCATCGGGCGCGGGCTTTTCATGGCGTCTCCAGTACGCCTCATAGCCGTAGCGCAGGGCCTCTTTGGCCATTGTCTGATACGTCAGATCCACCGCCGTCTCGATCCGATACCCCCCGGTTCTCAGATCGGGAAGCCGTTTTTGAAGCTTTCGCAGTACCGCGTCTACGATGTAGGGGGCCCTGTTTTGCGTCAGCGTATCGTCATACACCCTCGGGGCCGCCTTGATCTCTCTAAGATAGGTCGCCTCGTCAATCCACCCCAGGGTGCGCATCCGCTCCAAGACCCGGTTGGCCCGGGCCATGGCGTTGGCGTAATGACGGGTGGGATCGTAGGCGCTGGGGGCTTTGGGAAGCCCTACCAGCACGGCGATCTCCTTTAACGTCAGCTCATCCAGGTCTTTATGAAAATAGCCCTTTGCCGCCGTCTTGATGCCGTAGTAGCCGTGGCCGAAGAAGATGGCGTTAAGATAGCGCTCCAGTATCTCCTCTTTGCTCAGCGTCTGCTCCAGTTTTATGGCAAGAAGCGCTTCAATGATTTTGCGTTTGAGCTTCTTTTCTCGGCTCAAAAGCGTCGACTTGATCAACTGCTGGGTCAGCGTAGAGGCCCCCTCCACCAGCCGGCGGGCCTTGATATCTTTGATGACGGCCCTAAAAATCGCTTCGGGGTTGACACCGTGGTGCTCGAAAAAGCGGGTATCCTCAATGGCCACCAGCGCCTCGATCACCCGCCCGGGAATCTCTTTGTAAGGAACATAGAGGCGGTGTTCCTTGGCGAACACGTTGGCGATCAGCGCGCCGTTGCGGTCAAAAATCTGGGTGGTGCGGGGCGGGTTAAAATCTACCAGCGGCTCGATCCTATGCCCGATCTGCCAATAGAGCCACACCAGGTACCCCGCACCGGCCAAAAGACCCAAAACCCCCAGCCAAAATGTCCAGCGAAAAAGCTTGCCTATCAACGTCGAAACTCCCGGTTGGCGAAATTGGCCTCCATCAGGGCACGGGTATAGTCATTGGCCGGATCAGCCGTCAACAGAGCCGTCGGCCCGCGCTCCACGACCCTGCCGGAGCGAATCACGGTCATCTCTTCGCACAACGCCGCCGCCGTGGCGATGTCGTGGGTGACAAAAAGCATCAAAAATCCTTCGTTTTTCTGTAATTGTAGCAGTAATTGCACCACCGTGTGACGCAAGGCGGCATCCAGCGCCGTGGTGGGCTCGTCCAAGAGCAGTAACCGGGGGCTGGACGAGAGCGCCATGGCGATCACCACCCGTTGCAGTTGCCCGCCCGAAAGCTCGGGGGGAAAGCGCTCCAAAAGCGACGCATCAAGCCCCACCTCTTCCATCCGCGCCGCCGCCCTGTGCGCCCCCACGATCCACTGATCTTTAATCCGGGTCAGGGGCGAGAGCGCGGTAAAGGGGTTTTGGGGCACATACCCCACCGTCTCGCCCCGCCTCAACCCAAAGGGGGCCCGATAAGAAAGGGTTGAATCAAACCCTTTGGGCAACATTCCCAGCAGGGCTTTGAGCGTCAGGCTCTTGCCGCTACCGCTCTCACCCACCAGGGCCATGGAGCGCTCGATCGTAAAGGCGATATCCACAAAAACCTCATCGCCCCGAAAGATCTCAAGGCGCTCGCAGACAAACTTATCCACCCGCCAACTCCCCGATCCGCGCGAAGAGCCGACAATAGAGGCTTGGCTTAAA
>JAMOMS010000142.1 GCA_027067015.1 Campylobacterales bacterium
AAACTCCATCGCCACCGGCGTCACGCCGCCCGCCATCGTTTTGTAGACCGCCTCCATGGCGCTCTCGACGGTAGGAAAGACCCCCATGGCGGTCTGTTTGCGCTTGGGTTTGGCGATGAGTTTGAGGGTGATTTCGGTGATGACCGCCAAAGTCCCTTCGCTGGCGACCAGGATGCCGGCGATGTTGTAGCCCGCCACGTCTTTGATGGTTCGTTTGCCCGCGCGGATGATGTCGCCGTTTGGGCGGACGGCGCGAATGGCCATGACATAGTCGCGGGTGATGCCGTACTTGGCCGCCCGCATCCCGCCGGCGTTTTCACTTACGTTCCCGCCGATGGTGCTGTATTCCTGGCTGGCCGGATCGGGCGGGTAGAAGAGCCCTTTGGCCTCCACCGCCTTTTGCAAATCCATGTTGATGACGCCGGGTTGCACGACGGCCACCATATTTCTTTCGTCGATCTCCAGGATTTTGTTCATATGCTTCTCGACCGCCAGCACAATGCCGCCGCTTGTCGGAAGCGCCCCGCCGGTAAAGCCGCTCCCCGCGCCCCGGGGCACCACGGCGATACGGTGTTCATTACAATAACGCAGTACGGCGCTCACATCCTCCTCATGCCGGGGAAAGACCACGGCGTCGGGCTCGTAGCGTTCTTTGGTGGCGTCGTAGCTGTAGGCGATCATGTGGGCTTTGTCCGACTTGACATTGTCGCTTCCCACAATTTGCGCCAGGGCGGCGAGATGTTTGGCCTCGATCATTCGCTCTTCTCCAGTTTGCGGTAGTAGTCGTCAAAGGTTTTGAGGGTGTAGTCCCCCCAGTCGTAGATGGCGGTGGGAATGGTGTCAAACCGATGGAAAAAGGGTTGTTTGAAGTGGTCGGGATTTTCGGATGTCACAGGCGAGGAGGCCAGCTTTTTCCAACTGATGCAGTCAAGAAAATCGGTGCCGTCTTTAAACATGATCATGATGATACCCAGGCTGAACTTTTCGCACGTTCGGCTTAGTACCGCCCGGTCGGGGAGGGGGGATTTCTCTTTGGCCAACTCCGCCGCCACGATATCGGGGTGGATGAGCGAGAGCCGGGGAAAGCTCTTTTTGGCCTTCTCGAAAGAGACCTGGTTGGGCACGATGGGCAGAACCCGGTCGTAGAGGTAGCCCAGAATCACTTTGTCCCCGACTTGGGGTTTGGTTTTGATCGTGGGCAGGTTGGGTTGCCTGAGCCCTTCGTAGGGCAACAGACGCAGTGTGGTACTCTTAGCGTCGGCGCTTTGGACAATGACGGAAGCGACAATGGCGGCGTGGCGATCGTCGTAGCGGTGGATGACGATGCCGCTAACACCCGCGGGCACGTCGCCGATGTCGCAGACGGCCGTTTGGCCGTTTACGGCGGTTAGCGCGCCGGTGCGGGTTTTGGGCGCTTCGGCGGACCAGGCGCTTACGCAAAGAAGCAAAAGGGTAAAAAGTAGGCGAATAGACATGAAAAACCCCGTCGGTTTAAAATATGTCGATTATACTGAAAGATAGTTTTAAAGGCACTTTAACGCCTTCTTGAGTACAATTCCCAAGATTTCTACCTTCGGAAGAGCTTGGATGCGTTTTTTACTTGCCTTTTTTCTTTTGTTGACACTCTCTTTCTCAGCGGTCGTGCAAAAACGGGCCTGGCCTCAGGGGGAGAGCTTTTTGCTCTATCTTCAGCACGTCGGATTGCCCCAGAGTCTGTATTGGAACCTTGATAGAGAGGACAAGGAGCTTTGCGAGGAGATTCGCGCGGGCGTGTCCTACTATGAGCTTTATGATGACACCAAAAAGAGGCTTTTGCAGGTGTTGATTCCCGTCAGTGAGGAGCTACAGATCCATCTTTATAAAGATGTGAAAGGCAAGTGGCGTTTTGAGATGGTACCGGCGGCTTACAGAAAAATAGAGGAGAGCTTTGCCGTCACCATTACCCGGTCGCCTTATCAAGACATTATCCGCGCCACCGACAATCCTTACCTGGCCCACGCCTTCGTGGACGCCTTTAAAAAGAGTTTTGATTTTACCCGGCTTCAAAAAGGTGACAAGGTGGCGGTGGTTTACAGCGAAAAGATCCGGCTGGGACGCCCTTACGGTTTGCCGACCATCAAGGCGGCTATGATAGCGTCGCACGGCAAAAAGCGCTTTTTGTTTCGCTATAACGACCGCTATTACGATGAGAAAGGGCGGGAGATCGAGGGGTTTGTCTTTCGCACACCGGTGAATCACGTGCGTATTACCTCCCGCTTTTCCCGTCGGCGCTGGCACCCGGTACTGCACCGCTACCGGGCCCACCTGGGGGTTGACTTTGGCGGACGCCGGGGCACGCCCATCTACGCCGCCGCCGACGGGCGGGTGATCTTTGCCGGACGGCTGGGAGGGTACGGCAAGGTGATCAAGATCCGCCACAGGGACGGTTTTATGACCCTCTATGCGCACCAGAGCCGCTTTCGGCGGGGTATAAGACGGGGCAAATGGATCAAAAAAGGGCAGGTGATCG
>JAMOMS010000143.1 GCA_027067015.1 Campylobacterales bacterium
CGTAACAATCACAAAACGGTCCTGATAGCACCGAACCCACTCGATATTTTTCTGCAACGAGGGGCCCGCGCCAAGCAGTAGAAGCGGTCGACCGCCGAAGTAGCGTTCCTTTTTCAGGGCTTCGATATTACTATAGCGATACGCCTCCAGAATGTAGCGGTAGGGTCGCAAAAAGACCTGCAACATCGCCGAATGGGGAAATTTGAGGTAGTTCATGGAGATGATGGTGGCTTGAATCTGTTTGAGCCGGGCCGTATCATGGCTAAGGAGAGGAAAGAATTTGAGATAGTGGTTATAGACAAACCGCTCTTTCAAAAAGGCATAAACCTTTTGGCGGAAAATCTCATCCTCTTCAAACACGGCATAGATGACCACTTTGTTGTTACGGGCCAGGCGGGTATAGTCGGTCACAAACATGGAGAGCCTAAACAGCTCCAGGTCATCTTCGATAATCAAATAGACATCCGAGTCGATCTTGCTGTCGGTTTTGGTTATGTGCAAGCCCAGCCCCACCCCCAAAAAGATAAATTTGTAAATCTTTTTCATGGTGGTACGGTGTTTGTCGGTCAGGGGCAGAATATAGCGCACAATCGGCGCAATGGTAGGCATGGCCGACTCATCCAGCGAAAAGCTCTCATACTGGCGCATGGCGTTTTCATCCACGGGAAACTCCCGAAAAGTCTCAAAGAGGTTGTCGGTTTTCCCGTAATCGATACTCTCGGCGATCACATCCGCGTGCTTAGCGCTATCCATCCCGTACAACCACCGCCCCGTCGCCGGCTCCAAAACGTCAAAGTAGCCCTCATCCTTATACTCCAACTCATAGCGCGGCGTGTAGTGCCCGCCGGCCACCGCCTTCTCATACGCGGCCAGCTTCTCATACAAATCGGGATGAAAAACCTGAAAATGGGCCATGTTTTTGGCAAACGTCTCCTGGGCTTTTTGCGCAATACTATCCATCTTTTTTCCTTTTTTCCTGCATTAAAAGATCGGCCAAAAGCCAATCGATCCGGTTATCCACATCCACGCTCGCTTCCGCCTCCATCACGTAAGCGTAACATGACGGCTTGAGAAAGAAGCTCTTTTGGGCCAAAAACGAAGCGCTCTCAGCCAGGTAAATGGCGCCGTTGAGGCGGTAGTAGGGAGGAAGATCCTGGCTTCTTACCCCCTGCAAATGCGCCGGCAAAAAGTCGCACAGCGACCCGTCTTCGGGCAATCTGTTGCTCCACTGGGGCGGGTGATCAACCAAAGAGACGGAGATAACGCTTTTGGCGCCTTTGCGAACCATCACCGCCCACGCCTCATCCACGTGCTCGGCGCCCCGCAGAGGACTGGTGGGCTGAAGCAGGCAGACATGGGAGGGCAGACGATCCAGACTCTCCAGGGCGTGACACACCACATCCGCCGTCGTACTCTCGTCGGTGGCCAGCCTCTCGGGACGCCGTAATGCCACGGCCCCCAGCGAGGTCGCCAGCTCAAGCACCGCCTCATCGTCACTGCTGACCACCACCCTCTCCACGCATCGGCTCTCAAGCGCGGCCCGGATACTCCAGTAAATCATGGGACGTCCGCCGACGGGCAACATATTTTTCCCCGGCAACCGCTTGCTCCCCTTTCTGGCCGGCACAACAGCGACACACCCCATCAAAAGACCTCTTTATATTCACTGTTGGCCCGTTCATACTCCTCCATGCGACCGATATCGAGCCAATACTCCCGCAAAGGAAACGAAACGCATTTATGCCCCGCTTGCATCAGACGCTCAAACAGTGTCGGCATATCAAAATAGCTTTGCTCAGGAATATAATCGAGGGTCTCGGGACTTAATAGGTAGATGCCGGCATTGACAAAAAAGCGATGCACCGGCTTTTCCCGAATGGCCGTAATCCGATTGCCCTCCATCTCCACCACCCCAAAGGGTACCTGCATATCATATTCGCGCACGCACATACTGGCTGTCGCCCCGTTTTGCATATGGTACTCCAAAAAACGGTCAAACCTGACATTGGTCAAAATGTCGCCGTTCATGACGAAAAAGGGCTCTTTGGGCCGTTCAGGCAGAAGGCTGAGCGCCCCCGCCGTTCCCATGCGCTCCCGCTCCTTGATATAGCTGATCCGCACGCCAAAGCGTCGGCCGTCGCCGAAGTAGTCATAAATCGCCTCGGCACGGTAGTTGACACACATAATGATGTCGCTAAAACCGTATTCGGCAAACTGCTCCACAATGGTTTGCAAAATCGGTTTGCCTCCGACACTCAACATCGGTTTGGGCGTCTTTTCGGTCAACGGTCGTAATCGCGTCCCCAGCCCTCCGACCATCAAAACCACCTTGTTGGGGTAGTTTTTGCTTTTGAGCACCTCATCCAGCAAAATCATATCAACCGGACGGCCCGCCTCGTCAACCACCGGGATCTGGTAGACCCGATAGGCCGAACAGAGATTGATAATATGAACGTTTGACGCGGACGGCGGCACGGTTACGGGATCTTTGGAGTAGATCTGCGCGATGGGATCTTCCAACCCGGCCCCGGCCAAAATGGCCCGGCGAATATCCCCGTCTGTCACCGTTCCCAGCAAACGGCCCGCCTCGTCAACCACCAGGGCGATCTTAACCGCCCCGCTGTCGATAATTCTCAACGCTTCCCGTATGGAGGCTTCGGGTGAGAGTTTGATCTTCTCAATATCCATCTATCGCTCCCTCTTGCGTCCGCAGATTCTTAAGGCATTCCTCAAGATCGTAAAACCGCTTTTTTAATAGATCGGCAAAGTCGCGCGTTTGTAACACGTCCACAATCCTTTTGGCGGATCCCCCAAAGCCGTAGGGATTCGTAGCCCGTTTGATTCGTTCCCTAAAAGCGGGGTCATAGGCTTTTTGGATCGCTTCATAAATCGCCTCGGCGCGCGGCGCGACGTCAATAACGCTCTCTCCCCGCTCACGCCCCGACTGACGATCACCGATATTGACGGTGGGAATCTTGAAAGCCGGCACCTCAATCAAGCCGCTGGAGCTGTTGCCCACTACCATATCCACCTCTTTGAGCAGACCAAAATAGCGCCTCTGTCCCAGCGAATCAAACAGTACCGTGTTTGGGCGTTCGGCCGTGAAGGCTTCCAGCATCCGGTTAATCTCCCGCCCGCCGGCGTCGGCATTGGCTTTGGTAAAGATCAAGCGGGTCTCTTTGGGCAACCGCGCGAGGGCTTTAAGAAGCTCCCGCGCCTGCTCGCCGGCATGGCCCTCCTCAAGGGTAACAGGATGAAACGTCACAAGAATCGCCCTCTGCCCCAAAGAGATCCCCAAAAAGGCTTCCAGCTCCTCGCGTTCGGGCAAAGGGGAGAGTCGCGCCACGGCATCCAAGCCCGGCGCCCCGACACAATAGACCCTCTCGGGCGCCTCGCCCATTTGAATGACCCGCCGACGGTAGCGCTCGGTCGCGGTAAAGTGCAGGTGGCTCATTTTGGTAATGCTGTGACGAAACGCCTCATCTATCGCCCCCTCCGTCGTCTCACCGCCGTGGATATGGGCAATGGGAATACCCAAAGCCGTCGCCGCGCCCGCCACGGCAAAGATCTCAAAGCGATCCCCCAGTATAACGATCAAATCGGGCGCAAGCTCCCTCAAGGCGTCGGCAAAGCCCACAAGCCCCAACCCCATCGACTTGGCCGTCCCCACCGGCGAATCGGACGAAAGCAGGATCTCTACCCGCCTGTCAATCCGAAAATCGCGGGCCACCTCTTCAGCGGTCATTCCAAACTCCGGCGAGAGGTGCATCCCCGTCACCACCACCTGAAGCGTCAGGTTATCGGCGCGCGCGATCTCTTCCATCACCCCCCGCAAAAGTCCGTATTCGGCTCGGGTACCGGTGACGACGCATATCTTTTTTTTCATATCGGCTCATCCTTTCGGTACGCCCGCAGGGCCTTGGTGCCTATGATCTCATCCCAACGCATGGGGCTCATGCCCGTCCCGGGCCGCTTGGTAGTCAGATTCTCTTCGCTCAACACCTCACCCTCGGCAATATCCCTGGCCGCCACAATCGACTTGCGCGCCGCCGGAATATTGGGTTTCTCACTGGCGGTCGGACGCTTGATCCCGTCTCCCAACGCCCTCTCCACGCGACGGACGGCCCGCACCATCGCCGACAACTCATCCGGCTCCAGCGAAGCCTTATGGTCAGGCCCCGCCATCCTCTTATCCAGCGTAAAGTGCTTCTCAATAATCCGCGCGCCCAGGGCCACGGCCGCGACGGGCACCTCAATACCCGGGGTATGGTCGCTATAGCCCACCGCGCATCCAAAGGCACACGCCAACGTCTGCATGGCGCGTAAATTGACATCCTCAAACGGTGTCGGGTACATGGTATTGGCGTGCAGAAGGGTCACGGCGCTCCTGGGCGTACCCGCCGTCGTCAGCACCTCCAGCGCGGCCTCCACCTCTCCCAGTGTCCCCATACCGGTAGAGAGAATCACCCGACGCTTCAACGCCCCGATCTTGCGTAAATAGGGCAGGTTGGTCAACTCGCCGCTTCCAATCTTAAAGATCTCCAGGCCCAAATCGGCCAACATATCGATACTCTCAAGATCAAACGGGGTCGACATAAAGATCACCCCTCTCTCTTCGCACCGGCGCATCAACCGTTCATGGGCCTCGCGATCAAGCTCCAGCCGCTTTAGCATGGCGTATTGCGACTCCTCTTTGCCCGTGTTGCGCTTTTGATAGGCCGCCATCCGCGCCTCGGCGGTCACAAGCTTTTGGGCCCGAAAGGTTTGAAACTTCACCGCGTCCGCCCCCGCCTCCACGGCCGCGTCGATCATCTTCTCCGCCAACGCCACCGACCCGTTATGGTTGACACCCGCTTCGGCGATAATCATCACCCTATCCATGTGACTCCCCCTTGTAGACGCTTCCGGCTTTTACAAACATCTCCGGCGGCACACGTGCCGCCTGCACCACCACGGCGCCGCTACCGACAAAACTCCCCTCGCCCACCAACGCCCCGCCGTTGACAAGGGCGCCGGTCGCGACATGAACGTGTTTTTGAATAACGGCATCATGCTCCACCAACGCCTTGGAGTTAACAATGGCGTTGCACCCCACGACCGCGCCGGCGTTGACAAGGGCATGGTGCATCACCACGCACCCCCGCGCGATTGTGGCGCGCCCGGATACATAAGCCAGCGGCGAGATAACGGTGGCAAAACGGTCGGTATAGACGCGTACCGCCTCAAAAAGGCGCCGTCTTGTCCCCGCCGGCCCTACCTGGCCCACCGTCACCAAAAACCAGACCCCTTTGCGCGCCCACTCGGCAAGGGCGCTATCGTCACCGACTACCGGGTAACCGGCCACCTCCGCTCCTACCGCCGTCTGCTTATCCAAAATACCGACAATCTCATACGCCTCCTGGGCCTCAATGACGTCAATTACCGCACGGCAGTGGCCGCCGCCGCCCACCAAAATCAACGGTTTCACGCGCCGCTCCTGTATCCGCTGGGAATATTCACCAGCCGTTTGGCCGCTTTTTCCGTAACCGGCAGGGCTTGCGCGGGGGCGTCGGCGTACATGGGCAGACGGTGCATGGGACGCCAAACGGGACGGGTCATCACCCCGACCGCGTTGCTTTGGGCCAAAAAGGCCTCAGCCTCTTGCGGATCATGGAAACAAAGCGCGTTCAACCACATGTTAGAACGCGCCTCTTCGGGCTCATCAACCCACCTTACGCCGGGAATCTCGGCAAAAAAGTCGGCGTAACGGCGGGCCGTCTCCCGCTTGTTGGCCACGATCTTCTCAATAGACTCCATCTGGGCGCAGGCCAGGGCGGCATTGAGATTGGGGAGGCGGTAGTTGTAGCCCACCTCATCGTGTATATAAGCGTAGGGATGGGGCACTTTGGCGGTAGTGGTCAAATGCCTGGCCCGACGGGCCAGCGCTTCATCATCCGTCACCAACACCCCGCCGCCGCCGGCCGTTACGATCTTGTTGCCGTTAAAGCTGAAGATCCCCATCTTGCCAAATCTGCCCGTATGGCGTCCTTTGTAAAGACTTCCCAGGCTTTCGGCGGCATCCTCAATCAACGGCAAACCGTACGCTTCGCATATGTCGGCGATCTCGTCGATACGACACGGGTGGCCGAAGGTGTGCATGGGAACCACCGCCCCGATTCGCCTCCCGCTATAACGATCGACCAGGCGACCACCCTCCCGCCGGGCCCGTGTGCGCAAAAAGCGCGCCAGGCTATCGGGATCCATCCCATAACGCGCCTCCTCCACGTCCACAAAGGCGGGCGTGGCCCCCAGATAGCTGATAGCGTTGCAGGTGGCCACAAAGGTGAGCGACTGGGTAATCACCTCACACCCCGCATCCACCCCCGCCAACCGCAATGCGGTATGCAAAGCCGCCGTGCCGTTCACGGTGGCCACGGCGTATTTGGCGCCCGTGTACTCGGCCACCGCCTGCTCAAACCGCGTCACGTACTCCCCGATGCTGGAGACAAAAGTAGAGTCGATACACGCGCGAAGATACGCCTCCTCCTTTCCCAGAAAAACAGGCGCGTGAAGCGGCACCTCCTTCGCGCCGTAGAGGCTTTGGATAAACGAAATGATCGAAGCGTGCCTCATCACATCTTCCCGTCCAGGTAGCGACCCGTCTCTTTATGGGCAAACTCGGGAATCATCGTCTCAAAAAGCGCCACGATCTCCTCTTTGCGCCACTTCCCCTCACGACGCCACGCGCTCACCCGCGCCTCAAACATCCTGAGTTTCTCCTCGTCATACACCGCGTCATTCAAAATCACGCCGATATTCTCAAAACGCGCCATGTCCAACCGCTCTTTGTCGGTATAAAACTCCTCAAAATCCTTCTCTCCCGTCGTATCGCTGGGGGTAAAAAGGCAGGGCCATTTGCCCTCTTTGGGCAGATGACGGGCAGACGCCCGCGCCTCCTCCTCGCTCTCGCAAAGATAGGGTTCATACCCCCGCATACGCAAATACCTAACGGCAATCTCGGCAAACGAGATCAGATGAAGACGTTCGGAGAGCTTGGGAAAGAAGATATCCCTGTTCTGTCCGAAAATCGCGCTCATCAAACAGAGCTCCCCGCTCTCCTTGGGCGTTACGAAATAGCGCCGGATATCACTGGGCGCCACCAGGGGTTGCCCCTTCTCCAACCGCCGGTTAAAGCCGTGCAAAAGCGACCCGTCCGAAAAAGCCACGTTGGCGAAACGGGCCGTTGAGACCGTGATCTCCAGACTGCGGCGCATCAGGAACATCTCCATAATCCGCTTGGAAGCCCCCATCATGTTAACGGGATTGGCCGCCTTATCCGTTGAGACGCAAAAATATTTGCCCACACCCTTTCGGGCCGATTGGGCCAGGGTCTTGTCGGTATTGAAGATATTGACATCGATCATGCGCATCAACGTGTAAGGGTCCTTCTCACTGCGCACATGCTTAAGCGCCGAAAGATTGAGCACATAGTCGTACCGTCCGTCCGCATCGATAAAGGCGTCGTAAATATCGCTTCCTACATCCAACGCGAAAGTTTTAAACTCCCCCTTTATATAGCCCAAAGAGCTCCGCAGGTCCCGCACCAGCTCAACCAGGTTGTTTTCGCTAATATCCACGACATGGAGCTTGCGGGGGTTGCGGGCAAAAATCTCCCGTACCACCGCCTGCCCGATCGACCCGGCCCCGCCGATAACCAAAAAGGCGCTTTTTCGCACCTTTTCATCCAATGCCGAGCCAAAAGAGCGCATATCCTCCTCAAAAAGGGGACGGTCACGACCGATTAATTGTAAAATATCGTTATCCATCTTTAAAAGGCTACCTTACCATGTGGCTTTATGGCTATATTAGCAAATTTCGTACCGTTTAAAGAAATCGTATGCCCCGACTTGACCAGCACCGTTTCTACGCCAACGCCCTCAAAACCCACGGCCCCACCGCCAAAGGGGTCGCCTGGCGCGACGCGCGCCGCCAACGCCTGCGCTTTAAGGTTTTGCTTGACGCCATAGGCGATCTTGCCCCCTATCACGTCATCGACGCCGGGTGCGGGGTGGGGGATCTGTGGCTTTATATGCAAAACAGCTCCCGCCTCCCCGCCCGTTACACGGGTCTGGACGCGCATCCTAAGATGGTGCGCCTCGCCCGCGAACGCACCGGCCAGAAGATCCTGCGCCGCGACCTTCTTACCGACCCTCTTGTTGAAGCCGACTGGTACCTGCTTAGCGGCACGCTCAATCTGCTGACCCGCTTTGAGACCCTGCTGGCACTCAAGCGGTGTACCGACACAGCGCGCAAAGGGGTGGTTTTTAACCTCCTCAAAGGCAAAGAGCGCGAAGGGACCTACAACTACTGGATGCCCGAAGAGATCCTAAAGATCTGCCGACCGCTGGGGAAGGTGACGCTTTTTGAGGGGTATTTGGAAGATGACTTTACGGTTTGCGTGCGGTTTCGCTAAAATAACCCCATGAAGCGAAACGCTCCGACCCTTTCCGACACCCTCAACAAACTGCGCAAGATCATGCCCGCCATTGGACAAAGCTACCGCGTTCGATCCCTGGCGGTATTCGGCTCCGTCGCCAGAGACGAGGCCGACACGGCAAGCGATATCGATCTGCTGACTTTTATCGAACTGGAAGAGTACCTGCGACAACAGCTCTCCCACCCCGTCGAACTGATCCCCCGGTGCAAACTCAAACCCGAACTCAGATCCAAAATCTTGCGTGAAGCCGTATCCGTATGAAACGGGACTATCTACTCTTTTTACGCGATATCGTCGAACGGATCGAGCGAATCGAACGCTTTATCGAAGGGATGGATTTTGAAGCGTTCCGTACGGATGACAAGACCGTCAGCGCCTGTATTCGTGAAATCGAAGTAATCTGCGAAGCGGTCAAACACTTACCCTCTTTCATCACCGAACGCTTCGATACCCTGCCCTGGTCTTTGATGGCCAAAATGCGCGACAAACTCATCCATTGGTACTTCGACATCGACGAAGAGATCGTCTATAAAGTAGCCGCCGACAAACTTCCTCGCATCAAAACCGAAATCCAAGCCATTATCCAAGAACTTACCCGAAAATAATCCAGGTTTTGAGGGTAACATTACGGCTGGCATCCAGCTTATACGGCTTTTTATATGGTACAATTATATGGCAAAAGGAGATGGCATGACAGCACGGGAGAGATACCAGAAAGTCACATTCCAGCTTCCGGCCGATCTGAAAGAGAGCCTCAACCGCCTCAAAGAGGAGATGGGGGTATCTCTTTCGGCCATCTATACCGAAGCGCTAAGAGAGTATGTCAAAAAGCAGGAAGCCAGGCGCTGGCGGGAGGCGGCGCTAAAGGCGCGCAAAGAGTACGAAACCGCCCCGCAGGCGCTTCAAAATCTGGATCAAGACGGTTTTTATGAGTATTAAACAAGCGGAAATCTGGCTGATCAACCTCGATCCCACCATTGGATCGGAAATTGCAAAGAGCCGCCCCTGCGTCGTAATCAGCCACGACGAGATCGGTATTTTGCCCCTCAAAACCGTCGTGCCGCTGACCGATTGGAAAGCGCGCTACAAAGAGTACCCGTGGATGGTACGCCTCGATCCCGATTCGCGCAACGGCCTGGCCAAACCCTCCGCCGTCGATACCTTTCAGATCAAAAACATCTCCGAGCGCCGCTTCGTCAAACGCCTGGGCGCCGTCACGAAAGCGCAACTGCGCCTTATCCACCAAAACGTCATCAAAACCCTCGATCTTGACCTTTTGTAATGTGCGCGATTTTCGGCATCGTCGGCCCCTACGATCCCCAAAAAGCCCGCGAAGCCTTTGCCCTGCTCTCCCACCGGGGTCCCGACGGCTCGGGGCGCATAGAAGCGCCGGAGCTCTTTTTGGGCCACCACCGGCTCGCGCTCATCGATCCTCTGCCCGAAGCCGACCAACCCATGCGCGTCGGCGATACTTTTGGCCTTTTTAACGGCGAAATCTACAACTACCGCGAACTTCGCGAAACGCTGGGCGGGGCTTTTTTAACCCAAAGCGATACGGAGGTGCTCATTCGCGCCTTTATGCGCTGGGGCCAAGAGACGCCCCGCCATTTAAGGGGCATGTACGCTGTCGCTTTTTGGCATGAAAAAGCGCTTTGGCTCTTTCGCGATCCTTTTGGCAAAAAGCCGCTCTATTACGCCCACGTCGGCCAAACCCTCGTCTTTGCCTCCGAAGCCCGCGCCGTGACTGCCTATCTTGACGCGACGTTTGAGAAAGATCGTCTCAAAGCGTACCTCTTTTACCAAACCGTCCTCTCGCCCCGCAGTTTCTATCGGGATATTTTTCAGCTTGAACCCGGCGCGGCTCTGCGCTTTCAAAACGGGCGCCTAACACGCTATCCGCCAAGCCCCCTCCCAACTTCTAAGCCCGGCCGTACCCTTTCCAAAAAGAGCCTGACATCGCTGTTGCGCCAGGCGGTCTCGCGCCGTCTCGTTGCCGACGCGCCGCTTGGGGCCCTGCTTAGCGGCGGCGTAGACAGCTCGCTGGTGGCGGCCCTGGCCATAGAGGAGCGCCCAAAGCTTCCCACCTTCACCGTGGGCTACGAGGGGTACGAAAAGTACGACGAACGCCCCTACGCCGGGCAGGTCGCCCGCCATATCGGCAGTGATCACCGTGAATTTGTCATGGATCAGACCGCCTTTTTGGAAAGCGTCGAAGCGCTGATCGATCACCTGGACGAACCCCTGGCCGACCCGGCGGCGGTGCCCCTTTGGTTTTTGGCCCGAAAGATCGCCCAAACGGGCATCAAAGGCGTACTTAGCGGCGACGGGGCCGACGAGCTCTTTTTCGGTTACCGCCCCTACTACGAAATCATCGACGTCGAAAAGGCCGCCGATCTGAAATACCGCAACTGGCTGCGCAACTACTTTCGCGCCCACTACTCCCCCAACAAGGAGTGGGAGTGGTACAAACGGGCCTTTGAAAAGACCCCCGTCTTTCGCGGTAGCGGCGAACTCTTTAGCGACCTGCAACAAAACCTCACCCTCAAACAAAACGTCAAAGACGACACCTCCTTGGAAGCGATCGAGCATCTTCTAAAAAACTACGGCCAACCCCCCGAAGGGGCGGGATGGATGAGTTACATTGATCTTAAAACCCAACTGGCCGAGGTCTATCTGAAAAAGCTTGATCGGGTGCTGATGGCCCACGGCCTGGAGGGGCGAAGCCCCTTTTTGGATTATGACCTGGCCGAAACTCTTCTATCAACCGACGCGATGTGGCGCATGGGTGAGCGTCCCAAATGGTTGCTCAAATCCGTCGCCGCCGCCTTCTTGCCCCCCGACATATTGGAGCGCAAAAAGAAGGGCTTTTCCTACCCCTATATGGAGTGGCTCTTTGCAAGCGGGGAGATAGCCCGCGTCGAAGAGCTCAACCAAAAATTTCGCCTCTTTCGCCCCGACGCCCTTCGCTTTTATATCGAACGGGCCCAAAAAGGGCGCTTCAAGCACCAGCTTTACGCCCTGTGGTTTTATCTAAGATGGCTGGATAGGCTATAATGCGCCTTATGAAAAAATTGATTGTACTGCTTCCGTTAACCTTTTTGCTTGCCCATGCCGATATGTGTCAAAGACGCATCGAGCAACTGGCCGATTTGCAACAGCGCCTCGTCACCCGCACCCTCAAAAACCTCAATCCGGGCGCCTGGGCCCGATACGAGGGGG
>JAMOMS010000144.1 GCA_027067015.1 Campylobacterales bacterium
CAATCATCATCTGAATCACCATCGGGTTTTGTATCTCAAAAATCCCCCGGCTTACCCCCCGGTTTAAAATGGCGGTCAGGACGCGCAGGGTACCGGCCAGCTCATCGGCCGCTTTATCGGCCAGTTGGGCGCCGTTGTCGGCGAACTCGTGCGAAAGAATGGCGGCAAAGCAGGGGTGAGCCTGCAAAAACGCGCCGAAGGTCTCAATGTAGCGGCGCAGGGCCCTGGCGGGGTCGCTCTCGGTCTCGCAAGCCTCCTGCACCGCCCTCTCCAGCCGGCCGAGCCTGTCGCGCAGTACCGCCTCATAGAGGGCGGATTTGTCCTTGAAGTGGTAATAGATGGCCGGCTTGGTCACGCCCGATTCGGTCGCGATCTCCTCCAGCGAGGCGTTGGCGTAGCCGTAGCGGGAGAAGTGACGGGCCGACGTGTCGAGAATGGCTGTTTTTTTATTGGTACGCAACACGACTCCTTACTTAACGGTCGGTAAGTATAACGACCAAAAGCTTAAACGGTCAGTAAAAAGCGCGGTTAGCTTCCCGCCGGGGGAGGCGGGATATTACGGGCGTGCGGGGAAGG
Organism: Campylobacterales bacterium; assembly: GCA_027067015.1. Classification (GTDB taxonomy): domain Bacteria; phylum Campylobacterota; class Campylobacteria; order Campylobacterales; family Hydrogenimonadaceae; genus Hydrogenimonas. The sequence continues at coordinate 577 of JAMOMS010000144.1, forward strand.
AAGCGAGCGCTTTTTGGGCCACTTTTTGAATAAAGGCGTCACGCTCTTTTTCGGTCTTGAAGGCTTTGAGGCGGTCGGTCATCTTGGCGTTCCAGAAGACCAGGTTGTTTGCTTTGGGATCGATGGCTTCGACAATGATCTTTCCCTCCCGGGCGGTGGTGGACTGGGTGGAGGGCGCGACCATGTAGTGGTAGCCGTAGTGGCCGTAGTGGGGGCTGAAATAGGTGGGGGCGATGCCGATGACACGGTAGTCGTTGGAGAGGTGGCGGGTGTCGGTGACGCCCAGGTGGTAGGTTAACAGAAAGTCGGCCCTGCTGTGGTCGCCAACCACACTGTAGCCTTTTTGCTCAAGGGCTTTGGTAAAGGCTTTGTCAAAGAGTTTTTGGGCGTTTCGCGTGGCCGGATCGTCGATGTCGGGGTGAATGACGGCGACGGTTTTGAGTTTGGCAAAATCGTAGCTTTCGTGCCGGGCGGTTTCGTAGGTTTTGTGGCTACAGCCGACCAGAAAGAGGGCGGCGGCAAGCATGAATCGTATGATCATAAGCGGTCTCCTTTGGATGGTTTGGGTGGAAATTTGGCGAGCACTTCGTTGACGACGCGCTGGATATAGGCCTGCCGTTCCTGCGGGGTATCGAAGTCGTGCAGGCGGTCGACGGCGATCGCGCGCCAGATGATGCGGTTTTGCGCGGGAAGAACGGCGTCTACGATAAAACGCCCCTCGTTCCAGCTGTATTCACGTTCCACGGGAACGGCCATACCGTACCCGTAAAAGGGGCGGTAGGGGAAAAGTCCCATCATGCGATAATCGGTGACAATCTGGCTTTTTTGGGTTATGTCCAGATGAAAAAGCATATAAAAGTCGGCGTGCGTTTTGTCGGTAAGGCGGTACCCCTTGGCGCGAAGTTGCGCCGCCAGGGCGTCGTGAAAGCGCTGTTGGGCCAAAGAGAGGGCCCGGTTGTCGCTTTTGGGGTACAAAACCGCGACGCTGTGGAGTGTTTGAAACGCAAATTGCGGGTCGTAGTCGCTTTGCACGCGCAGTGACGCGCACCCGGCAAGCAGGAGGGCAAAGATCAGCGAAAAGCTCAGCTTTTTCATGGCGTGCACCTTTTAGGGTCTGGGCGGGAATCGCCGCAACAGTTTTTCAACCGCCTGATAGAAAAAACGGGCCCGCGCCTGCGGGGTTTTGAAAGCCGGCAGTTTCTCAAAGAGCGAGGCGCTCCAGAAGACGCGGTTGTGGGTATCAACCATATCCAGGCGCAAAGAGAGTTTGTCTTCGGTGGGGGTGAGGGCGGTACCCAGCTCACCGCCGCCGTGGGGGCCGTAACCGCCAAAGCCGAATCCAAAGCTGATCTGCGAGGGGACATCGCGGACAATCATGCCGTCGATGCGGGCGGTAAAGTCGGCGGTCGGGGCGGGGCGGTACCCCTTCTCTTTCAATACAACCGTAACCGCGCGCCTGACACGGCGCAGGTCGAGTTCGCTGAGTTTGGCGTCAAGGCGCTCCGCGACGCGGAAGGTTTGATAGTGTGTAATTTTGACGCGCGGATTGTAATCGACCTCTACCTCCTTTTGCGCGCAACCGCCCAGCAAAAAGAGAATCGGCAGAAAAAGGAAAAGGGTCTGTTTTATCATGCCGTCATTATAGCTAAAAAGCGTGTCTCCGGCTCATCCAAACTTCCAGCTCCCTGTCGCTGTAGCAGTGGTCGTAGCCGCTTTGCCACCCCTCTTTGTAAAGCGGGTCGTTTTGGTAATCGTCGTCAAGCACCCGGTATTCGATGAGGTTGTTGATCCACCAGTTTTTGGCGCTTTCACAGCCGTCACGGTAGCCTTTGGCAAATTCGGGCGGCTTGGTGGCCAGCCAGGCGTTGGGATCGGCACAACCGGATAGAATGAGAAGGAAAAAGAG
>JAMOMS010000145.1 GCA_027067015.1 Campylobacterales bacterium
AGCCGTTCGGGCAGAGCAAATCTCCCTTCGCCGGCACACGCCTCACCTTTTGCGATCGTTATGTTTCCCTCTTTTTTGACAAAACAGCTTCGTCCGACGGCCCGAATGGGCGCGCCGTCGTTAAAGGCAAAGGCATCGGCGGCAAAAAAGGGAACATTCAGGGCAAGCGAAAGGGTTTTGAGGGTGACGTAAAGAATTTTCAGGGCCATAAAACTGCCGGGCCCTTTGGCATAGTAGAGCGCGTCGATCCGGTAGAGGGTTAAAATCTCTTCCAACAGCCCCGGCAAAATCTCCGAAGTTTTCCCCTCCCGCTCATAACATTTGATAAGACGGCCCTTTTCATAAAGCCCCAGCAGTAACCTGCCGTTGCCGCTGACAGCCAGCAGGGATACGCACTTAGGCGAAGCTTCGCGCAAACTCGGGAATCTCCCGCACTTTTAGCGTCACCACCTCATAAGCTTGCGGATCGGCCATCAGCGCCAGAGTCAGACGGTGATTGAGGTCATGACTGCCGGCGAAAGCCTCATAACGGCCCAGAATGGGACGGCCCAGCAGTTTCATATCCCCGACCGCGTCCAAAATCTTATGGCGGACAAACTCATCCTCAAAGCGCAATCCTTCGGGGTTGAGCACTTTGGTGTCGTCCAACACCACGGCGTTTTCCAGACTGCCGCCCAGCGCCAGGTTTTTACTGCGCAGGTACTGCACCTCTTTTAAAAAACCGAATGTCCGGGCTCGGGCGATCTCTTTGACAAAAGCGCTTCGAGAAAAGTCAAAGCGGCGGGACTGGCGTCCGATCACCGGGTGGGCAAAGTCGATGGTAAAGTCAAACCCCGCCGTCTCATCGGGACGCAACAGCGCGTATTTGCCCTCTTTTTCTACCCGCACCTCCTTTTTGATGCGCAAAATCTCCCGACCGGCCGACTGCTCTTTGACGCCCGCTTCATCCAAAAGCATACAAAAGCTCGCCGCGCTCCCGTCCATAATGGGCATCTCACCGTCATCAAGCACGACCCTAAGGTTATCGATACCGTAGGCGTAAACGGCGGAAAGAAAGTGTTCAATGGTCGAAACCGACACCCCCTCTTTTCCTATGACGGTCGCCATCTGGGTATCGACCACATTCTCAGGGCGAAGCGGTATGCTCACGCCCGCGTCACGGCGGTAGAAGATAATGCCCGCGTCCTCTTCCAGCGGCTCCAGGCGCAACCGCACGGGTTTGCCTTTGTGCAGGCCGATCCCCACACTATTGACGGCCCTCGCAATGGTTCGCTGTCTCATCATATTGATCTCGTTTTTTTCATTTTCATCTATCTGTCACCCCCTTTTTGCGTCGGGGTAACATTCGGCTTGCAAAAAATGTTCCGGTCTTTTTCACCAACTACCGCGATTGTATCACACAAAAGGTAAACGAAAGCAATCAAAAGACCCGAAAAAGCCGCCTTTTACCGGCTTTTTCGCCGAATCATACGAATGGCGTCGGAAAAGACCGCTTCGATATTGTCATGAATCCAGTGGCTGTCCATCCACTCTCTCGGACGCACTTCCACCCCCTGCACCAACACACCGAAATGGAGATGATCACCCAGCGCGAGGCCCGTTTTCCCGGTTTTGGCGATCACCTCGTTGCGCCGTACCTCATCCCCTTCGCTTACCTCCACGGTCGAACAGTGGCCGTAGATGGTATAAAGCCCCATGCCGTGGTCGATCATGGGCATATTGCCGTAAATGCCGTTGTAGCCGGCAAAAACCACCCTGCCCGGGTTGGATGCCCGAATAGCGGCCATTTTGACACTGGCAAGATCGAGTCCCATATGGTAGGACTCGCTCACCAGACGCCCTTTGTAGTAATAGAAACGGTGGGTGCCGAAATCAGCCACCTTCTTGGCGTTTTTGAGCGGATAGAAGGGACGGATTTTCCAACCCCTGATCATCCGGGTGGAGAGTTTGGAGGCGAGTTTGTGAATCAACGCCTCGTTGTTTTCTCTCACCTTCTCATTGATAAGCCGAAAACGTTCCAGCGGATCACTCACACCCGCCGTTTCGTCAAACTGGCTGGCCAGATCGGCGATTTTGCCGTTAAGAAAACGGTTCTTGAGCGTGATTTTGGAACGGCGGTAACGATAGCGCTCCACAAAGAGCGGCACATGAGCCTTGGTCACGTTGCCCGCCTCGTCCCTGGCCTCCACCCAGGCGCGAAAACGTTTCTGGGTCACGGGCCAGGCGATCAGCGCGGCGTAAAACCCCTCTTTATAGAAAGGCACGGCGCGAAAGCTCTTGCCAAACGATGTTTTGACGGCCACCTCCTTAAGGTGCGCGTCGCTCGCGCCAAAAACCACCAGCGCACTGCCGCCCTGGGTAATTTTATAGGAGTTGGCCAGCACATAGGCCGAAGGGCGCTGGGTATCAACGGCCAGTGTCACCGTTTTGCTACTGCTGTTACCCTGCAAAAGATTCCAGCGGCTTAC
>JAMOMS010000146.1 GCA_027067015.1 Campylobacterales bacterium
CCAAAATGTAGCTGACCATCGCCTGACCCACCGCCACGGCGCCGGCCAGGGTGCCGATGAGGGTGTCGATCCACGGGTTTCCGGTAAAAAGAGAAGCCAGCGCCTCTTGGCTCACAAAGCCTTGAAAGAGGCCAATAAGCCCCACGACCGAGAGGATCATGGGCATGAGTCCAAGAAACTGGAGGCTCGCCTTTCTGAGGGAGGCTTTGAAGCGTTTGGGCTTTTGCGGACTCATAACAAAATCTCCTGCCCCACGCCGCCCGCTTCATGGCCCGCGCCGAAGATCTCGGCAAAAATCTCATCAGCCGATTCGCCGGTGCAGTGGGTGGGGCAAAGGCGCCGGACGCCGAGTTGTTGAAGGCGCAAGGCGGTTTGGCGGACGGTCGTGTCGTCCGCGCGCAGTAGGTGAAACCCGCCTACCAGCAGGCCCACCGGTTTGCCGGTAATCTCCAACGCCTTTTGGACAACGCTCTCAATGCCCGGATGGGCGCAACCGGTTACGACCAATATCTCTTCGCCTAAATCAAAAACGGCGGCGTGTTCGCCCGGCTCTCCCGTCACCCCGGTGGAGTAGAAGTTTGGCCCCAGCTTCGTCGGCGACTCTTTTACCACCGTCACGCCGCCGCTTAGGCGTTTGAGGTCTCGAATGTAAAGGGGAGAGAGGGAGTGGGGCAAGAAGAGGTTCAGCCGGGGGTTGGCTTCCAAAACGCTGTCAATGCCGCCGATATGATCCCAGTGGGGATGAGAGATAAAAAGGCCGTCTATCGCCTTTAGGTTGATGCCGAGTTTGGCAATGTTTCGCATGAGTATGCGCCCGTTGGAGCCGGTGTCAAAAAGCAGGGTGGCGTGCGGGGTTTGCACCAAAGCGCTAAAACCCCACAGGGTGGAGTAGCCATCCGTGTTGGGGAAGTTGTCAAAAAGAATCGTGACGCGGCTCATGCCTTTAAAAGCTCTTTTACCAGCCGGTTGGCAATCTTCGGATCGGCCTTGCCCTGGGTTTTTTGCATCACCTGGCCCACGAAAAAGCCAAAGAGCTTTTCGTTGCCCTCTTTGTATTTGGCCACGTTTTGGGGGTTTTGGGCGATGATCTCTTCGATGATGGGGCGAAGTGTTTCTGGATCGCTGATTTGGCGAAGCCCTTTTTGCTCGACAATCGTTTCGGGATCCTCGCCGCTTTGCGTCATCGCCTCAAAGACTTCTTTGGCTGTGCGGGTAGAGATGGCGCCGCTATCAAGCAGTTCGGCCAGCTTGGCGATCTGCTCGGGGCCGAAGGGAAGGGCCGTGCCTTTTTTCAGTTCCCTGGCTACTTCGTTGGTAACAAGTTTGGCCAGTGTGTCGATGTGGCCGCCTTTTTGGCGCGCTTTTTCAAAAAAGTTTGCCAGCGCCTCGTCACGTGCCAATGTGACAGCTATCTCTTCACGCAGTCCCAACGCTTTGTAGCCCTCAAAGCGCCCTTTTTGCGCCGTATCCATCGGCGGCAGTTCGTCCCCTTTGGGTTGGGGTTTGGCGGGCTTTTGGACGGGCTCTTTGTGGGGTTTTGGCGTAGGCTTTTGTTTTTGTTGTTTTTTGGCCCAGGAGTCTTTGAGGGTAACAATACGGTTAAAGACCGGCGCGTCGTCGGTATAATCCACCGGATCGGCGTAGAAGTAGCCCTCCCTTTCAAACTGATAGCGCTCGTCGGGCTTTTCGTCAATGACGGCGGGCTCGATGAGGGCGTTTTTGACCACTTTTAGCGAATCGGGGTTGATGTCATCAATGCTTTCGGGCTGCTCGACCCGGTAAAGCCTGTCGTAAAGCCGCAGTTCCACGCTTTTGGCGTGGCTTGCCTCGACCCAATGGATGGCGCTTTTAACCTTAATGCCGCTGGAATCTTGCCCGCTTTTGGAGTTAGGATAATACTCGGCGATAATTTCTACCACTTCGCCCTTATCGTTTTTAATCACCTCCTTACAGCGGATGATATAAGCGTAGCGTAATCGCACGGGTTGATCGGGGGTGAGACGGTGGTACCCTTTGGGCGGGTTTTCCTCAAAATCCTTGCGGTCGATGTAGATATATTTGCCAAAGGGCAGTTTGCGGCTCCCCTCTTTGGGTACGTCGTGGGGGTAGTAGGGGGCATCCAGCCACTCCACGTCGCCCTCGTAGTTCTCAATCGTTACTTTCAAAGGCTCCACCACGCACATGACCCGCGGCACTTTGGGGTTCAGATCGTCGCGGATGCAAAACTCCAACTGTGCCACATCTACGACGGAATTGGCCTTGGCCACGCCAATCTGCTCGCAAAAGGTGAGAATCGATTCCGGCGTATAGCCCCTGCGCCGATACCCGGCGATGGTGGGCATACGCGGATCGTCCCAGCCGCTGACGATTCTTTTTTGCACCAGCTCCAAAAGCTTGCGCTTGCTCATGACGGTGTAGCTGAGATTGAGTCTGGCAAACTCGTACTGATAGGGGCGCGGGGGTTTGA
>JAMOMS010000147.1 GCA_027067015.1 Campylobacterales bacterium
CGGCCCGTTTTGTTAACCGCACCGTCAACCGGGTGCCCCGGATGGTGGAGGAGTATACCGACTTTTCCATGGGACCGATGAAACGTACCGACAACCCGCTGGACCTGGCGCTGTCGCAAAAAAACCTCTTTTTCGCCGTGGAGACCCCTTCGGGCATCCGTCTGACGCGCAACGGGGCCTTTAACCTGAACGAAAAGGGCGAGTTGGTGACCAAAGAGGGGTATAAGGTGCTCTCAAGCAGTTATTTCAAAAACGGGCAGGGGGTTACCATTCCCGAAACGGCCCTGAAAGTGACGGTAGATAGAGACGGCAAGGTGGAGATTTTGGAGCAGACCGCCATGGACGCGCCCCAGCAAAGTGACGCTTTGATGATTGTCAGCGTGGATAACCCGCAGGATCTGAAAGCCGAGGGGGATAACCTGTTTGTCATGCCTGGCAAAGACCTGGCCAAAGAGATGCGCCCGGTGCAAAGCAGTGGTGCGGTACGGCAGTTTACGCTGGAGATGAGCAATGTCAACCCCGTTTCGCAGATGACCGAGTTGATCGAGACCAATCGATTGGTAGAGATGTACCAAAAAGTGATGCGGGCCCAGATGGACGACATGAACCAGGATGCCATCAACAAACTGGCCTCGTTGAAAGCCTAAGCAAGGAGAGATAGATGATTCGTTCCCTTTATACCGCCGCTACCGGCATGATCGGACAGCAGATCCAGATTGATACCACCTCCAACAACATCGCCAACGTCAACACCATCGGCTACAAAAAGCAAAGGGCCGAGTTTGCCGATCTGTTTTACCAGACCGCCGAGTACGCGGGTACCTCTACCAGCGAGATTACCCGCTCCCCCACCGGCATTTCGGTGGGACTGGGCGTTCGGCCCACCGCCATTACCAAGCAGTTTAGCCAGGGAAACTTCAAAGAGACCGGCAACAACCTTGACCTGGCCATTACGGGCAACGGCTTTTTCAAGGTGATTTTGCCCGACGGCACCGAAGCCTACACCCGAAACGGCGCCTTTAAAGTCGACGCCACCGGCACCATTGTCAACTCCGACGGCTATACGCTTTCGCCCGAGATCGTCATTCCCGAAGACGCCACGGCGATTAGCATCGGCACCGACGGGACGGTTTCTGTGCTTCAGGCGGGCCAGCAGGAGGCGACGGAGATCGGTCAGATCCAGTTGACCAACTTCATCAACCCCGCGGGGCTCCATTCGCTGGGCGACAACCTTTACATCAACACCTCCGCCTCGGGCGATCCGATTGAGGGGGTGCCCGGGCAGGACGGGCTGGGGCAGATTCGCCAGGGGTTTGTGGAGATGAGCAACGTTCAATTGGTGGAAGAGATGACCGATCTTATTACCGGTCAGCGGGCCTATGAGGCCAACTCCAAAGCGATTACCACCAGCGACGAGATGCTTCAGATTGTCAACAACCTCAAGCGCTAGGCCGTCGGCCGGGCGCTAACGGCACCGCTTAATCTTTCTAACGATCCCCATTTGCTATAATCCGCCTAAATTCATAACGGCCGGGCGCCGTCTATGTTCAAAAAAGGAAACGGATGAACGTCATTACCGGAAAAGTCTGGAAGTTTGGTGACAATATCGACACCGACCTCATTATCGCCGCGCGCTATCTGAACACCTCCGATCCCCACGAGTTGGCCAAGCACGTCATGGAGGACGCGGACCCGGAGTTTGTCAAAAAGATGCAACCGGGCGACATCATTGTCGCGGGTGAGAATTTCGGTTGCGGCTCCAGCCGTGAGCACGCGCCTATCGCCCTCAAGGCCGCGGGCGTGGCCGCCGTGGTGGCCAAGAGTTTTGCCCGTATCTTCTACCGCAACGCGTTTAACATGGGCCTGCCCATTTTTGAGCTCAAAGAGACCGACGCCATCCACGAGGGCGACCTGATTACCGTCGAGATGGAGAGCGGGCTCGTGAAAGATCTGAACAAAGGGGTGGAGTACCGCTTTCAGCCCATTCCGCCGTTCATGCAGGAACTGCTGGCCTGCGGCGGGCTGATGAACTACGCCAAGGCGGAACTGCTCAAAAAAGGAGAGGCCCGTGCGTAGCTACAAGATTGCGCTGATCAAAGGCGACGGCATCGGCCCCGAGATTGTCGAGGAGGCGGTAAAAGTACTGGACGCGGTGAGCTTTGCCGAGGGGTTTGAGCTCAAATATGAAGAACTGCTCCTTGGCGGCGCCGCCGTGGACGCCACGGGCGACCCGGCTCCCAAGGAGACGCTGGAAGGGGTCAAGCAGGCCGACGCGGTGCTCTTTGGCGCCATCGGCGGCCAGAAGTGGGACAACCTGCCCAGGGAAAAGCGTCCCGAGAGCGGTCTTTTGAGACTGCGCAAAGAGATGGAGGTCTTTGCCAACCTGCGCCCGGTGACCGTTTACGATGAGCTGGTCAACGCCTCCACCCTCAAACCCGAGGTGATCCGCGGGGTGGATCTGAT
>JAMOMS010000148.1 GCA_027067015.1 Campylobacterales bacterium
AAGCTGTCGGTGGTCATCGCCACCTTTTCCGACACGTTTAAAATCGCCGCGTCCTCGGCTCTCTCCAGCGTTTCGTTTTTTAAGTGCCTGAAAAAGAGCTCCGAAATGAGTTGTCGGTTCTCCTCGCCCCCGTTGCCCTGGGCTAAGGTGATGGTTTTGGTCATGTGACGCTCCCACTAAGAAAATTCACCGATACGCCCCTTCTCTGGTCGTCACGCTCAAGACAAGAATGACAAGCCTCTCTTCTTCTTTTTTGTAGATGACCCTATAACTGCGCAATCGCAGACGGTAAAGAGGTTTAGCATACCCTTTGAGTTTTTTGATTTTTCCTTTTTGTAGTAGTTGTCGTTCATACTCTGTACAAAAATTTTTGGCAAACTCCTGTAACGAGTGACGGATAAACTCCCGACTGGAGGGGTCGATCTGTTTAAAATCTTTCTGGGCTGCCTTGTGAAAAAGTATTTTGAACATGGCTATTGCGCCTTTTCAAGCTCATCAAAAAAGGCATCCATCTCCAAGTACTCCGCATCGGGATCTTCCAGCCGCTTGACGGCCACCTGCAGATCCTGATAATCCATATACATCTCCAACGCTTCGGTGACGATGGCCGTCTTCTTTTTTCCAAGCTCTTTGGAGAGGGCATCGAGATCTTCCAACAATCCGATAGGCAGGGTGAAAGTCGCCGGTTTGACGCTTTTATAGTGGGCCATGTGCAACTCCTTGGTCAACTTTTATTGTTTATTATATTGCTATTTAACCATAGAGTCAACATTATTCCAAGAGTTCCCCATATTTATAATAAGCCGCGCAGGCTCCCTCACTGCTAACCATACAACTGCCAAGCGGCGAACTCGGTTTGCAGGCGGTGCCGAATACCCGGCATTCGGTCGGATCGGCCATCCCCCGCAGAATGTCGCCGCAGATGCAGAGCTTATGGTCTTCAATCTCCTCTTTGGGCAGGATGTCGGCATAGACCTTCTCGGCATCCAGCCCGGCGTATTCGTCGCGTAGCATCAGCGCGCTGTAGGGAATGTTGCCAAGTCCCCGCCATTTAAAGAGTTCCCGCTTTTTGAAGTATTTGTCGATGAGTCGTTGGGCGTTCAGGTTGCCCTCCATTGTGACGCTTCGCTTGTACTGGATCTCCAGCTCGCACCGCTTTTGGGCAAATTGTCGCACCAGCATCAGCACCCCTTCCATCACATCCACCGGCTCAAAGCCGCTCACCACAACCGGGCGACCGTATTTTTGGGGAAAGGGCTTGTAGATTTTTGCCCCGGCGATGACACTGACGTGCGAGGGGCCGATAAAGGCGTCGATGCGGTTGTTATAGCTGTCCACGTGCTCATCTCGGCTATCTATAAGCTCTTTCATCACTTCGGGGACCGTGACGTGGTTGATGTGAAAGAGCAGGTTTTCAAGCCCCCGCTTCATCGACTGCTCCAGCAAAGCCGCCGTCATGGGGGTGGTGGTCTCAAAGCCGATGGCAAAAAAGATGACCCGCTTATCGGGATTTTCCAACGCGATTTTAAGCACGTCCAGCGGGCTGTAGACAAAGCGTACGTCGGCACCCTGGCTTCTGGCTTGTTGCAGGCTCCCTTTGGAGCCCGGCACTTTGATCATATCTCCCAGCGTGGTTAAAATGACATCCTCTTGCCCAGAGAGAATATAGGCGTGGTCGATCCGCTCTTTGGGCATGATGCACACGGGGCATCCGGGGCCGTGGATGAAGCGGATGGAAGAGGGCAATAACTGCTTGAGGCCGTATTTCATAATGGTGTGGGTATGGCCGCCGCACACCTCCATGATGTTCACGGGCTCGGATAGGTTTTTCGCCTCTTTCTCAATCAACCCGGCCAGCGCCCTGATGGTCGCCGGATCACGAAAGCGGTCGTAGAGGTCTTTAAGCGTAAGCCGCATCAGCCGCTCCCCTGGCAGTTGTCACCGTCCAAAATCGCCTGCCTGCGCTCCTCTTCCTCCATCAGCGCCAGAATCTCCTTGTAGGTCTCGATGCTGGCCAGCGCCTCCTCTTCGCTGATGATGTTCATGGCGTAGCCGATGTGAATGAGCACGTAATCGCCCTCTTTGACCTCGTCGGCGATAAAATCGATGCCCACTTTGCGCTTGACCCCCATCGTATCCACCACCGCCGTCACTTCGTCGCGGTCGATCTCGACCACTTTGGAAGGAATCGAAAGGCACATCAGCGCATCTCCATTTTGAATTTGATCCACTCGGCCACCCGTTTGATCGTCTCGGGCTCTTTGGTGTTGACCTCCAGCACGTCGACGCCGGGCTTGATCTTTCTGGCTGTTTTTTTGGCGTACTCGACGCTAAAATCGAAATAGGGCAGAAGATCGGTTTTGGTAATGAGCACCAGATCGGCCTGACGAAACATCACGGGGTACTTCTCAATCTTATCCTCGCCTTCGGGCACACTCACCAGCACCACGTTCAGGTGCGCG
>JAMOMS010000149.1 GCA_027067015.1 Campylobacterales bacterium
CCCGTTGAATTCGGGCAGGTCGGCCACCGGCTCAATGGAGGAGTCCACCGGATGCTTGTGACGTTTGAGCTCGTAGCCGCGCACCTCACCCTCGGCATTGGTGAAGTGGTAGGGAATGTCGTCAAACCCGCGACACTCATAACCCGCTTTTTCCGGCAGACGCGCCGTATAATCGACCGTCAGCGACGCCTCCAGCCCCAGGGCATTGGCCACGTCATTGAGGCAGTACCCCTCAAAGGGCAGGGCCGGATAGGTGGGCACCACCCGTTTATCCAGGGTCGTGAAGGTCCCCTCCTGCTGATTAAGCGCCGGCACGGGCAGATCGGCCTCTTCGGTCGCGGCGATCACGAAATCGCCGGGGGCGTTGTAGCCGACGGTATACCCCTCCTGCGCCTCTTCGGGCTCACAAATGAGCGCAGAGCCCAGGCTGTTGGTCCGCGGCGCCACCGGCAAAACACTCATCTCGCCGAAACGCTCAAAGAGCGCGGCCAGACGGGCGATATTCTCCGCGCGCGGATGGAGCAGGCAATCTTCTCCAATCACCAGGGCCACCCGTTTACAGCGCGCCAGCTGAGAGCGGATAGCCTCCATCTCCTCTTCGCCCACACTGCTTTCGGCGCTCAGATACCCTTCGTCCAGATCCTCCAGCACGGCTTCGATCTTCTTGACATCCACTTTGCCGGCCAGCAGGGTCTTGGCCAACATCGCCATCACGCCCTCTTCGGTGCCCACCTCATACTTGACAAACTGGGTCACCACGTTTTGCAGGAGCGTATCCTCCATCGGGTGCATATAGACAACCCGTGCGTTGTGGCGCTTGGAGGCCATGGTGATGTGGTAGCGTACCGCCGGGTTGTCCGTGGCGATGCGACTGCCTATGACAATCACCCCGTCCGCGTCCGCCAGGCTCTCCAAAGAGCCGTTAAAGAGGCTTTTGCCCGTGATGGCGGCGTAGTTTTCCAAAAAGCTTTTGTAGCGCCTTGCCTCGTCGTTGACCAGCCTGAAGCCGTACCGGTCGGCCAGACGCCGCAAAATAAGCGCCTCTTCGTTGGTGATGCGGCTGGAGAAACGGACGTTTTTGGCCTTTTTAAAGGCCTCGACCGCCGCTTCCAGCCTGGCCGGCTCTCTCCCTTTGGCCCGATTTTCAAAATCGTAGCCAAACCGTCCGGCCCCGCAGAGCGTGGTAAACTCGAATTCGTTGGTCACCCGGTAGATTCTGGGCTCGCCCTTTTCCAGCGACCCGGCGTGTTTGCGCTCGTAATAGAGCTGACATCCGGCGGAGCAGTGGGCGCAACTGGCGGGAATTCTCTCAAGCTCCCAGGCGTTGGCCTTGTACTGAAAGTCGGTGCTGATCATGGCGCCCACGGGGCAGACGGCGATACACTCGCCGCAGTTGGTACACTCCAGCTCCTCGCTTCCCTTGGGGACAATCTTGGAACCGTAACCGCCAAACTGAATCTCGATGGCGTCGTCACCGATCACTTCGTTACAGACGTGCACGCACTTTTCACACAAAATACAGAGCGACTCGTCATAGCCGATAAACTGCCACTTGCGCAGGTCGCGCTTTTTGTCCCTGGCCGAGAACTCCTGGCTGTCAATGCCGAATTCCACGTTCTTGTTTTGCAGGTCGCACGCGCCGCTCTTGTCGCACACCCCGCACTCCAAGGGGTGGTTGACATCATAGAGCTTCATGATATTCTGGCGGTGGCTGAAGATTTCAGGCGAGTTGGTGCGTACCACCATCCCATCCATCGCAGGTTGCTGGCAACTTAGAATCATCCCTTCGGCCCCTTCCACTTCCACCACGCAAAGCCGACAGGAGGCGATGGGTTTGACCTTGCTCAGATAGCACATGGTAGGAATATAGAGTCCCGCCCGCCTCGCGGCCTGAAGGATCGTATCACCCTGTTTGGCTTCGACTCTTTGTCCGTCAATGGTTAATGTCATCATGGGCACATCCTTACACCGCCGCCATCGCGATGTAGTAACACCGCATACAGCGTTGCGCTTCCGCGATCGCCTCTTCCTGGGTAAAGCCCAGATTGACCTCGCGGTTGTTATCCTTGCGCTCCTCCACGCCCAGCTTCTCGCTCACCTGTCGCGGCAATCCGGGCACCCAGCCGGTTACTTTCTCGTTTTTGTTGTAGACCCGCAGTCTTCTGAGGTGATCTTCCATGATCTCCTCATCTGTCAGCGTGATCTCGCCGGTATGAACATAACGGCTGATCACCGACGCGGCCCGCTTGGCCTGACCGACGGCGTTAACGATGGTCATGGGGCCGTATTCGCAGTCGCCCGCGGCAAAAAGCCCTTTTCTGCTGGTCATGTAGTCGCGGCCGTTGGTTTTGAGCGTATTCCAACTGGTCAGCTCCAACTCCCACTCTTCGGGCAGGAGGCTCAGGTCGGCCGACTGGCTGACGGCGGGGATGAGATAGTCGCACTCAATTATAAAGTCCGCCCCCTCAATCTTGACCAACTGCGGCCGCCCGCCGTTGGGATCGGGCACCAGCTCGAAGCGGTTGACCTTCAGGGCTTTGAGACGGCCGTTCTCGTCTTCGATAATCTCCTCGACGGCCGAGTGGAAGATAAACTCTACCCCCTCTTCCACCGCTTCATGGTACTCTTCGTAGGTGGTGTTGCGAATAATCGTCTTCTCATCCCGTCGATAGAGCATGATTACTTTCTCGGCGTTACACCGAACCGAACAGCGCACCACGTCCATCGAGGTAAAACCGCCGCCCACGCAAACCACGGTCTTGCCCGTTAGATCCACATACTCTTTGTCCAGCATCTGCTGTTTGCGCACCTCTTCGGGAATGGGAATGCGGTATTTCTCCCACAGGTTCACGCAATCAAGGAAGTTGATGGCGCCCCAGTAGCCGGGCATATCGTCCCGCTCGTTCTTGGCCCGCACTTTTTTGGAAAGGCGGGTGCCGAAAGCCAACAGGGTAGCGTCATACTCCTTGTCAAATTTGCGAAGCATTTCGGCATCGACGCGGGTATTGGTGATAAAGTTGGTGCCCACACTGCGACAAAGCTCGATATCTTTGTTATATTTTTCAATGGGCATCCGGTATTGGGGTACGCCTACGGCCACCTCGCCGCCCAGGACCGGTAGTTCTTCATAAACGTCGCACTGAATCCCTTCCAATCCCAGGTAATAGGCCGCCGTCAGCCCTGCGGGACCCGCGCCCACAATGGCCACCTTTTTGTCACTCTTCTCTTTTTTGGGCTCAACCGGATGAAGCCACTCAAAAGCGTGGTCGGTCTCGTAATCGGCGCCCAGGCGCTTAAGCTCCATAATGGAGATCGGCTCGTCCAGATTGGCGCGGCGACACTCGTCTTCGCACGGATGCGGACAGACCCGGCCGCAGGTGTGCGCCAACGGCATGGTCTGGCGGGTCGCTTTGAGCGAATCGTCGTAGCGCAGATCGCGCACCCCTTCGATATAGGCGGGAATGTCCACGTGCGTCGGACACGCGTCCATACAGGGCGCGGTCACTTTGGCGATATAATCGACATCCTCCCGATCATACTCGGGACTCTTTTTCTTATTCTCAATCAGATCCACAAAGATGTCGTGGAAATGCTCCATAATATCCAGCAAAGGTTTGGGAACCGTCCGGCCGATCTCGCATTTGGAGGTCTCCATCATCGTTTTAGAGACCTCTTTGAGATGCTCAAGATCGCTCAACTCGCCTTCTCCCCGGGCGATCTTGTCAAACAGGTCGTACAAGATCCGCCCGCCCCATCGGCCCGGCGCGCACCGGCCGCAGGCTTCGGAATATTTCTGGTAGGTGGCGGCGTACTCGGCGCCCAAACGTACCACGTCGATGCTCTCATCGAAAATGGCCAACCCGTCCCAGCCGATAAAGGCCCGGGCGTTGCGGTCGGCTTCGTACTGTTCGGGCAGTTTGTACTCTGACTCCTGCCACTCAGATTCCGGCTTGCCGCGGTTGTCTATCTGCTCACCGCGCCAGGTCGAGAATACCACTCGGGCCACTACTGCTTCCTTCTAACCATGATGGTCCAGTCGACCTCATTGAACTTGAGCGAGTTGAGTAGCTCATGTCCGGCCTCCTTGACCAGGTCGGCGCTCTTTTGAATGGGGCTGAAATCGCCGATTTCAAACAGGAAGATCGCCACTTCCCCCGGCTTGGTGCCGGTTTCAAGAAGCTCCATCATCCGGTCGTAAAAATTTTCACCCAGATGGCGCAGATCGTATCGTACCATGCTCTCTCCCTTTATCTGTCGATTTCGCCGAAGACGATATTGGTATTACCGATAATGGTGACCACGTCGGCAATGTAGGTACCCGGCAGAAGATCTTGCAAAATGCCGCAGTGCCAGAAGCTGGGGGCCCGTACCTTCAGCCGGTAGGGGTAGGGATCGCCCTGGGAGTTGATGTAAAAGCCCAGCTCCCCTTTGGGGCTTTCTGTAGGCACGTACACTTCGCCCACCGGCGGCCGCATCCCCTGAGTCACCAGCACGAAGTGCTGCATCAGGGCATAGTTTTGGGTCATAATATCCTCTTTGGGCGCCGAGATGTACTGGGGCACGTGGGCCATCAACTGCGGCTCGGTCTCTTCGTACATATTGATAAGTTGATGAATAATACGTACCGACTGACGCATCTCTTCCATATAGAGTTTGTAGCGGCCGTAGCTGTCGCAACTGTCGGTGACGGGAACGTCAAACTCCACCTCGTCATACAGTTCGTAGGGCTCCTCTTTGCGGATATCATACTCAATGCCGCTACCGCGGAGCATAATACCGGTACAACCCCAGCTCTTGGCCATCTCCTGGTCGATCACGCCGACCCCTTCCAGACGCATCCGCCAGATGCGGTTTTCGGTCAGCAGGTCTTCGTAGTCTTTGATGTTGCCGGGCAGTTCGTTGACAAACTTGGCCAACTGCCCCAGCCACCCTTCGGGCAGATCCAGCGGCACGCCGCCGATGCGCACGGCGCTGTGGGTCAGGCGCGCCCCGCAGTAATCTTCCATCAGGTCCATCGCGAACTCCCGCTCCCGGAAGCAGTAGAGGAAAACGCTCATCGCCCCCACGTCCAGGGCGTGGGTAGCCAGCCAGAAGAGGTGGGAGATAATGCGGTTGAGCTCCAGAAGCATCATGCGGATCACTTTGGCGCGGCGGGGAACCTTGTCTTCAATACCCAGCAATCGCTCAACGGCCAGGGCAAAAGCGTAGTTGTTGGAGGTGGCGGCGATATAATCCATCCGGTCGGTGGTGGGCAGGAACTCGTTGTAGATCATATTCTCCGCCATCTTCTCCATACCCCGGTGCAGGTAGCCGATGTCGGGCACGGCTTTGACGATCTGCTCGCCGTCAAGCTCCAGAATCAGCCTCAACTGACCGTGGGCGGAGGGGTGTTGCGGGCCGAAGTTGATAACCATATGGTTGTCGTCACGCTCAAAATTGAGGTTTTCAAAAAACGGTCTGAGTTTGTTGGTCTGTTGCATCCGCGTCCCCTTACTTTCTCTTATCCAGAACTTTGCTGTTCTCTTCGGAGAACTTCTCAATCAGGAAGACACCCTCCTCTTCCTGATACGAAAGCGGCGTCTCCTCCTCTTTGTCGGCCATCTCGGCGGGCGCGCCGCGGGGCACTTCGTGGCCCAGTCGGGCAAAACGCTCGGTGTCGTAGCGGTCCACACGGCCCGGATCGCGGTTTTCGGGCCCGATAATGTCGCGGGCCTCTTTGCCGAAGATCTTGTCCACTTCATACCACTGGGCAAACTCGTCGCCCTCCAGCGGATAGTCTTTGCGAAGCGGGTGGCCTTCCCAGTCATCAGGCATGATGAGGCGTTTGAGGTAGGGGTGGTTGTTGACCTTCACGCCCATCAAATCCCACATCTCCCGCTCGGCCCAGTCGGCACTTCGGAAAAGCGGATTGACACTCTCAACCGCCTGGTTCTCCTTCACGAAGCACTTGACGCGAAGGCGGCGCGCTTCCGAGAGATTGAGCAGTTGGTAGAAGACCTCGAAGCCGCCGCGTTGGGCCAGGAAATCGACGGCCGAAAGCTCGCTGAGCATCTCATACCCGCGCGTCTCTTTCAAAGCTTTCAACGCCGCCACGTTCTCTTCGGGATTGATATAAATCACCAACTGGCCGCGCTGAATATAGGCGTTTAAGACCTTGCACGCTTTTTTTACCGCTTTGAGGTCTTCGGCATAGGGGCTGTTTTCGGGCACCGGCTCTTCGGGAATGCGCGGCGCCACCCAGAAACGGTCGGTATAGTAGGCTTTTTTCTGTACGTTCTTTTTGGGTTGATAGGGTCGCATCATACCAGCCTTTTGGGTTTTTGTGATTTATTGGCGCTCTCACGGCGAATCTTTTGTTGCAGTAGCATCATCGCGTATTGCAGGGTCTCGGGCCGCGGCGCGCAACCGGGCAGATAGAGATCCACCGGAATCACCCGGTCGGCCCCCTGAACGGTGGCGTAGGTGTTGAACATTCCTCCGGTGTTGGCGCAACTGCCCATGGAGATGACCCATTTGGGTTCGGTCATCTGATCATAAAGACGCCGGATAAACTCGGCGTGCTTTTTGGTCAGCGTACCGGCCACGATCATCACGTCCGCCTGGCGGGGTGAGGCGCGGAAAATGACGCCGAAACGGTCGAAGTCGTAGCGGCTCGCGCCCGACGCCATCATCTCAATGGCGCAACAGGCCAATCCGTACGTCAACGCCCAAAGGGAGTTGCTCCGTCCCCAGTTGAGGAGTTTGTCCACCGTGGTCAGGGCCACCGGCAGACCGCCGCTTTGGGCGTAATTTACTTGATGCTGTGCCATTCAAGCGCTCCTTTCTTCCATGCGTAGATAAATCCGATTGCCAGCAGTACGATAAAAAGAATCATCTCGGCAAACCCGAACCATCCCAGAATCTTAAAGTCAATCGCCCAGGGAAACATGAAGATAATCTCCACGTCAAAGAGAATAAAGAGCAGGGCGAACAGGTAGAACTGCGCCGAGATGGCGTTGGGCTGTTTGGTCACTTCAGGCCCGCACTCATAGATGGTGAGCTTGAGTTTTTCGGTATCCAGCCTCGCCAGCTTTCGACTAACAAAGCGTGACGCGAATACGGTCAGGCTGAAGGCCCCGAAGGTAATCAGCAACAACATAAAGGCGCCGAAATATGGATGTTCCACGGCCATATGTGTCATTAAAACCCCTTTTTCGCCCTTGTCGGGCGTCTTTTTTAGTGTCTACATACCGATGTTAGGGTAGTTTAGCAAATAAACTTTAAAACCAAATTGTTTCGCCGCCCCCCCGCCCGGCTCGCTTTTGACTGTTTCGCATGGAAACATGGCGTCGTCGCGACATTGGGAATAGAGTATAATTTGTAAAGTGGCACTTGACACTTTCTTTTAAATGCGCTACGATAACCGAAAATACCCGAAAGGAGTTACCGTGTCCCTGAAGATGAGCGAACTGGTCCGACTGAGCGAAACCCCCAAATCAACCATCCTCTACTATATAAAAGAGGGGTTGCTACCCGAACCGATCAAACTCAAACCCAACGTCCACCGCTATCCGGAGGATTTTGTGGAGCGCATCCGGCTCATTCGCTACCTTCAGCACCATTTTCACGCCTCCATCGAGCAGATCCGCGCCCTGATGCGACGGGAGGATTTTGACGCGTCGCGGGGCTTTGAGGCGGCTTTGGAGCAGATCGGGGATCTGATGGCCCCGTCCGATCCCGTGCGCTACGACAAAGCCGCCCTGTGCGAAAAGGCGGGGATCTCCTGCGAAACACTGCACCGCTGGATCGAGCGGGGGGTGATCTTCCTGCGGGAGGGGGGATTCGGCGCCAGGGAGTTGGAGACGGCCCGCATCCTCGCCGAGCTGGAGCGCATGGGGATCGCCGACGCCGTTTTGGACCTTTACCTTCCGCTGGCCAAAGAGACCGCCCGCAAAGAGGCAAACCTGGCCCGCGCCGCCCTTGCAAAAGCCGACGATCGCGACACGGCGGCCAAAACCCTTTTTGACACGGCGCTCATACTCAAACCCTACCTGATGAATATGCACCTGGCCAAAGCGATGCAAGATACAAAGGGTTCATCATGAAGCGGCGATTTCCCCGCGGATTTTCAGCTTACCTCAGCGTGCTGGTCCTCAACGCCGTCGTCGATATCGCCCACAAAATCACGATCCAGAACCTCCTGATCAAGGGTTTTGAAGGCGAAACACTGCTCTATCTCAGCGCCCTTGTCAACGCCCTGATTCTGCTCCCTTTCGTCCTGCTCTTTTCACCGTCTGGGTTCGTGGGCGACCGCTGGCCCAAAAGCCTCACCATGCGCCGCGTAGCGGATGCGGGCGTACTGTTGGCCCTGGGCGCGACACTCTGCTACCACGCCGGATGGTTCTGGGCCGCTTTTGCCATGACGCTACTGCTGGCTGTCCAAAGCGCGCTCTACTCCCCCGCCAAATACGGCTACCTAAAAGAGTTTGTCGGCACGGAACGCCTCGCCCAAGCCAACGGCATCGTCCAGGCGGCGACGGTGGCGGCGATGCTGGGCAGTGCCCTGCTCTTTTCCTGGCTCTTCGAGCAGTTGTACAACGGCGCGAAAACGCCCGCCGCCATCCTCCAGAGTGTCGCCCCCCTGGGGTGGGTGATGCTCCTTTTGGCGCTGGCGGAGGCGCTCGTCGCCCGCCGCATTCCCGACACCGGCATCCATGACGCCGCGCGTACTTTCAAACCCGCGTCGTGGCTGAGACTGCGCTACCTGCGTACCAACCTCGCCCATTTGCGCGCCGACCGGGCTATCTGGCTCAGTGTCGTGGGCCTGGCGCTCTTTTGGGGCGTCTCCCAACTGATCGTCGCCCTCTTTCCCGCCTACTACAAAGATGTCACCGGCGACGACAACACCGTTATCATCCAGACAATACCGGCACTGAGCGCCGTGGGCCTCATGATCGGTTCCTGGCTCGCCGGACGCCTTTCGGATCGCCATATTGAACTGGGCAGTGTCGTACCGGGGGCGTTGGGGATCTTTTTCGCCCTCACAACCCTGGCCGGCACCGCCGATGTGCATCTAATGGAAACAGCCGGTTTCGCGTTCGGGTTTGCCGGGGCGTTTGTTATCGTGCCACTTAACGCCATGATCCAGTACCTGGCCCCGACACGCTTGAGCGGAACGATCCTGGCGGGAAGCAACTTCGTCCAGAACCTCGTGATGATCGTCGCGCTCCTGCTGGCGGCGGGTGCCGGCGCTTTGGGTTTTCATGCGGCGTCACTGCTACACGGGGCCGCCTGGGTCGCGCTGGCGGGCACTCTCTATGCCCTTTCGCAACTGCCCCAGCTTACGGTTCGGCTGGTGTTACTGCCGTTACTGCGACTGCGCTACCGGCTCTTTGTCAAGGGGCTTGAACACCTCCCTCCCAACGGCGGCGTTTTATTGCTTGGCAATCACATCAGCTGGATCGATTGGCTTGTTTTGCAGATCGCCTCGCCGCGCAGTATCAAGTTTGTCATGGAGCGAAGCATCTACGAACAGTGGTACCTACGCTGGTTTCTGAAGTGGTTTGACGTCATTCCCATCTCCGGCATGGGGAGCAAGGGGGCGGTGCAAAAGGTACGCGAGCGTCTCGCTAATGGAGAGGTGGTGGCCCTCTTTCCCGAAGGGCATATCAGCTACAACGGCCAGTTGGGTGAATTCAAAAGGGGATTTGAACTCATCATGAAAGACGCCGACGCGCCCATTGTGCCTTTCTACCTCCACGGATTGTGGGAGTCGACCTTCTCCCGGGCCAAGAGCTGTTACAAGCTTTTAAACCGTACCGGCGGCCGACGGGACGTGGGGGTACTCTTCGGGGCGCCGCTCCCCCCCGAAACGACGGCGGCCGAACTCAAGCAACAGG
Source organism: Campylobacterales bacterium (assembly GCA_027067015.1). Taxonomy (GTDB): domain Bacteria; phylum Campylobacterota; class Campylobacteria; order Campylobacterales; family Hydrogenimonadaceae; genus Hydrogenimonas. Next base: position 9,879 of record JAMOMS010000149.1, read on the forward strand.
TGCGCCGCCTCTCCCAAGAGGCCTGGCAGTACACCCTCTCCCGCTCCGCCCCGCCGCCCGTGCAGTGGCTCTACCGATGCAAGGAGGCCCCCTTCGCCCGTGCCGTCGTCGACGCCGGCGGCACCGATCTCAATCGCCTGCAGATGCTCAGCGCCGTGTTGCTCTTCATCGACGCGCTCACCCCCCGCCTAAAAAACCAAAAATATGTGGGTGTACTGCTCCCTGCCTCCGCCGCCGGCGCCATCGTCAACATGGCGCTGATGGCCATGGGCCGCCGCCCCGTCAATCTCAACTACACCCTCTCCCCCGAAGCGATGGAGGCCGCCGTCCAAAAGGCCGGCTTGCAAAGCGTCGTCAGCTCCGAAACGTTTCTCAAAAAGCTCAAGAGCCGAGGCTTCGATCCCACAGCGCTACTGGAGGAGCGGCTGATAACGGCCGAAGAGATCACTGCCGGATTCTCAAAAACCAAACGCATAGCGACACTCCTGTCGGCACTCCTGCTACCGGCACGCCTCATCGAAAAGTTCCGCTTCGCCCCCCTCTCTTTGGAGGAGACGGCGACGGTGCTTTTTAGTAGCGGTAGCGAAGGGAGCCCCAAGGGGATCGAACTGACCCACAAAAACCTGCTGGCCAACATCAAACAGGTCGGCGCCATGCTCAACTTCACCGACGAGGATGTGATTTTGGGCTCTTTGCCCATCTTTCACTCCTTCGGCCTGACGGTAACGACACTACTGCCCCTGTGCGAAGGGATCCCGCTGGCCTGCGTACCCGATCCCACCGACGCCCATGCCGTCGGCAAGATGACAGCCCGCTACCGCGCCACCATACTTTTCGGTACCGCCACCTTTTTTAGGCTCTATGCCAAAAACCGCAAGCTCCACCCCCTGATGTTTGAGAGCCTGCGGATGGCGGTGGCGGGCGCCGAAAAGCTCAAAGCCGACGTCAAAGAGGCTTTCAGGCTCAAATTCGGCGTCGACCTGTATGAGGGGTACGGCACCACCGAGACCGCCCCCGTCGTCGCCGTCAATATGCCCGACGCCCTGGATCCGGATACCCTGCAAGTCATCGTCGGCCACAAACCGGGTAGCGTGGGCCAACCCCTGCCGGGTACCGTCGTGCGCATCGTCGATCCCCAGACCCTCGAAACGCTCCCCGCCCGTGCGGAGGGGCTCGTACTGGTCGGCGGCCCGCAGGTGATGAGAGGCTACCTGGACGACCCCGCCAAAACCGCCGAAGCCCTGGTGGAACTTGAAGGGATCCGATTCTACAAAACCGGCGACAAGGGGTACCTGGACGAAGAGGGGTTTTTGACAATCGTCGACCGCTACGCGCGGTTTGCCAAAATCGGCGGCGAGATGGTGAGCCTGGGTGCCGTGGAAGAGAGTGCGGAGAGCATCCTGGGCGAGGAGGTGACGGCCGTTAACTTGCCTGATGAGAAAAAAGGAGAGAAAATCGTCCTGCTCTATACCGGCGACATAGAACCCGACGCCGTCATCGCACGCCTGAAAGCGGGAGGCATGGCGCCTTTGATGGTACCCGCCCATGTCCGAAAAGTCGCCTCACTGCCCAAGCTGGCCAGCGGCAAAACGGACTTTTTCGGCGCCAAAAAACTGGCGGCCTCTTTGAATTCGGATCACAAAATATAGTAAAATGCGACATGCAAACATACGGGAAGATTTTTGGATTCGTCTTTCT
>JAMOMS010000150.1 GCA_027067015.1 Campylobacterales bacterium
AGATCCACCCGCGTAAAACCGGCCGCTTTGACACTCGGAAGGGGATCCCAGGTCTTCTTGGCCGCGTAAAGCGCGCCAAGACCGCCCAGGGCCGCCCAACCGCCGAAGACTTTACCCATAAAGTCGCGTCGGCTGTTGTCTGCCATAGCTGATCCTTTTTTTGAGATTTTAAATCAGCTTATTATATGGCTAAAAAGGTTAATGTTCAATAAAAATTACCCGATCTTATCTTTAATATAGCGGGCCGTCGCCTCAACTGCGTCGATTCGTAGCAGATGATTCGTGTGATCGGTTGTTAATATCTCTCTTTTTTCATGAACGGACGCCGTCGGCACACCCCAGGCCGACAACCGTTTTGCCGTCGCCTCATCTTTCGTCTCATAAAGAAATAGCGGGTTCGAGCCCGCCGCCAGGGCCTCCAGCGCGCTTTGGGGCGAGAAGGTCAAAAAGCGGCCCGCCCGTGTCAGCGCCTCGTCATACGCCTCACTCTCAAGGGTTTTGGCAAAGGCAAAAGAGAGCTCATCCAGATAACCGGGAAAGAAGTAGTAGCCCTCCAAGAGCGTCATACCGTCCCCGCACTGTCGGCTCAGCGCCAAAAAGCGCTTCTCATAATCGGCGTCGCCGTAAAAACAGCAGACCTCATCACCGTGCTCAAAGCGCCGGAAATAGCGCGGGTCCACCACCGCCGTCTTGAAAATATTTTCCGCGCTATCCACACTGCTAATCAGCGCGCCGCCCTCTTCCGGCCTGTCGCCCGGGGTGTCGGAGAAGCGGATGAAGGCGCGAAAATGGCTTGCCATCGCCTCCCACATCCCGCGCCCCTCCTCGGCCGAGTCGAAAACCAGGGCGTCGGCGGGCGTGGTGACGTTGGCGATGTTGCGCACCACATCCACGCTCACGTACCGGCGTACCCCAAAGTGCTCTTTGGCATACTCACCGGCCCGAAAGTCGTTGGTCAGCAGTGTCACCTCCATCCCCATGGCCTCAAGGGCGTTGATAACCGGGGCACTGCGGCGCAATCGGTCCAGCCCCACCCGGTGGCCGGTATGCACATAGTAAAAAAGTCTCATCGGCGGTTCTTCTCCCTCATTTTGATATAGACGTGCAATATTTCCAGCGCCGCGGGGGTGACGCCGCTGATACGCCCGGCGGCGTCCAGCGTGGGCGGGCGGATCCGCGAAAGCTTCTCTTTGATCTCGTTGCTCAGGCCGGAAATGACCGAAAAATCCATATCTTCCGGAATCTTGACCGCCAGCATCTCGTGCATCTTCTCGATCTGCTCTTTCTGCTTTTGGATATATTTGTCATATTTTGCGTGAATCATCAACTGCTCTTTGACCTCATCGGGCCACCCGGCCGTCTCGGGCAGGAGCGTCTCAAGCTTATCCATCGTAAAATCGGCCCGTCCCACAATCAGCTTCAACGGGGTTTTGTCGGTAATCTTTTGTACCTCCAACCTCTCCAAAAAGGCCAGGTTCTCCTTGGAAGGGGTCAAAAAACGCGTCTGCATCAAAGCGATCCCCTCGTCAATCAGGCGCCTCTTCTCTTTGAGCCTCTCAAACGTCGCCTCGTCAATCAGCCCCAGGCGGTGGCCGTACGCCATCAGCCGTACGTCGGCGTTATCTTCTCTGAGCATCAGCCGGTATTCGGCCCGGCTGGTAAACATTCGGTAGGGCTCTTGGGTCCCTTTGGTCACCAAATCGTCAATCAAGACACCGATATAGGCCTCGTCACGCCCCAACACAAAGGGGGCTTCGCCGCGAATGGCCAGCGCCGCGTTGATGCCGGCCATCAACCCCTGGGCCGCCGCCTCCTCATAACCGGTGGTACCGTTGATCTGCCCGGCGAAGTAGAGGCCGCCGATCTTTTTGGTCTCCAGGGTGTGCTTGAGCTCCGTGGGGTCCACATAATCGTACTCGATGGCGTAGCCGTAGCGCACGATACGGGCGTTCTCCATCCCCTCCACCGACCGAATCATCGCCTCCTGCACGTCGGTGGGCAAAGAGGTGCTCATGCCGTTAATATAGTACTCCGTCGCCTCCAGGGTCTGGGGCTCGACAAAAATATGGTGGCGCTCCTTGTCCCTGAAACGGTTGATCTTGTCTTCTATGCTGGGACAATAGCGGGGCCCCACCCCCTCGATCTGCCCGCTAAACAGGGGCGCGCGGTGGAAGTTGCCCTCGATGATGCGGTGGGTCGTCTCGTTGGTATAGGCGATATAGCAGGGCAGTTGTTTTGGATGAAACGTCGCGCGGTCGGTACGGAAGCTAAAGGGCCTGGGCGGCTCGTCACCGGGCTGGGGCTCCATTTTGGAAAAATCGATGGACGTGCCGTCAATGCGGGCGCAGGTGCCGGTTTTGAGCCTGCCGACCCGAAAGCCCAGGGCTTTGAGATCCTTAGCCAACTCGGTCGCGGCAAACTCCCCGGCCCGTCCCGCCTCGCGGGTGACGTTGCCCA
>JAMOMS010000151.1 GCA_027067015.1 Campylobacterales bacterium
ACGCAGGTCATAGGCCCCCTTGGTCACCAGCTCCGCCAAAACGTTGTTGATATTTGAAGATATTAACAGTTTTTCCACGGGAAGGCCCATCTTTTTGGCGTAGTAGGCCCCCAGGACATTGCCAAAGTTTCCGCTGGGCACGACAATGTAAATTTTCTCGCCCATGGCAATCTCGCCCCGCTCCACCAGGCGCAGATAGGCGTGGATGTGGTAGATGATTTGAAAAATGATCCGCCCAAAATTGACCGAGTTGGCCGCCGAAAGCGAGGTACCGCTCTCTTGCAGTTTGGCTTTAAACGCCTCGCTGGCCAGCAGACCCTTCAAAGCGGTCTGGGCGTCGTCAAAGTCGCCGCGAATGCCGATGACCTTTTCGTTTTGGGCCTCTTCGGTCACCATTTGCAGTCTCTGCACGTCGCTGGTGCCGCCGTCGGGATACAAACAGGCCACCTTCACGTTGGCCGCCCCTTTGAAGGTCTCCAGCGTGGCCGGGCCGGTATCGCCGCTGGTGGCCGCCATGATTAAATAACGCTCACCCCGCTTTTGCGCCAGGGCCGAGAGCACATGGCCGAAAGGTTGCAAAGCCATGTCTTTAAAGGCGCGGGTCGGGCCGTGCCAAAGCTCCAGCACATGGGCGTCGTCGGCCACTTTTACCAGGGGAACCGGGTCGTCGGGGTTGTCAAAACGGTCATAACGGGCCAATGCTTCATCCAGCACCGCCTCGTCCACATCTACATCAAACTTTTCAAACAGCGCCCGGCAGAGGGTTTTGTAAGAACTTCTCCGGTGCATTTGCAAAAACGCCGCGTCCAGTGTCGGCAGTGACTTGGGAACATACAGCCCGCCAAAACTGGCGCTGGGGCTCAAGATCGCCTCAGAAAAGCTAACCTCCGCGGGTTTGACGCCGTCGTTTCCCCGGGTTTCAATAAAGGTCATGGCCTATCCTCGTTTTTTAGGGCCGATTATATCCAAAGGGAGGTTTTGGACGGCTGAGGCTTTTTGCTACGGCACCATTATGGGATGATAATTCTTTTGACACCATAAAACTTCGTATCACCGACATGGACATTCGTGTACGCTGTTTGGTAATGGGACGGATTGCCCTCTTCAAAAGAGGTCACTTTCAAATAATAGACACCCGGATCAAGCGAAATCGGAATCTGTAGTTTCGTTTGCTTGACATAGGGGTTTTCATAAATAATATTTCGCGGATCGCCCTTGGAAAACTCCACTGAGTAATAGATCGGATCGCCTTCCAGATCAATAGACGGATCCCACTGCAAGACCAACATGCCATCTTTGTAAGTCGCATCCTCCTCAAAAGGCATGGGGTGGCCAATGACACTTTTATACAGAGCCATATTGTAATCAATCTGGCTATAGAGCCTTGTCGCCGCTTCTATACAACTGTCAGGTGAGTTATGCATAGCGTCTGGATTAACGCTTTGGAAAGGGAGTACCCAAGGCAAATATTTATCGACGATCGCTTTGATATTGTTGTAACTCAGATAGGTTTGCCTCAACTTTTCAGCCAACGCGTACAGATCATCACGGTTCTTCTTTTTTAAAAAAAACTTACGCATCAGCGGCATTGCCCACCAGGTCGAAATGCCGTACTCCCATTTAGACATATACTCAGTCGTCTCCCACGCCCCGTCATAATCCCAGGGAATAAAGTAAAATTTGTCGCTGAATCGTGGATGGTATAGATAAAAATTATGAAAAGAGGTGTCTTTGTTATTCAACAACAAATTAACGGCCAACCATGTCATTAAGTTGTCCCTATCAAAATATTTACTGATAACTTTATCAATATCCTGATCACTATTGACCGCTTTGAGCATTTCAATCAACTTGGTATGATTTGAACCGCTTTTGATTTCCAAAGAGCTGTTAAAGCGCTCGGGATATTTCGGTTTGCCGTCTTTATCCAACTCAAAAAAATAGGGGTCATAGACAAATTGAAAATTATTTGCGTTATATAAACAATCTTCTTCATCCCAACCCCGATTTTTCAAATACTCTTTTCTGGGTACTTCCGGCTGATTGAACAACCCGTAATCTTTGCCGTTGACAAATAGATGAATATAATTGAGTTGCAAACTCACAATATGCGGGATTTGCCGCAAAAGAGAATAGGCCACCCTGTTTCGTAACCGCGAACGGTCCGATTCGGATTTATTTAAATGGATATAACGTTGCCCAAGAAAAAGATGCTCTTTGGAGTCCAGCTTCAGGGCATAGGATTTTTGCGCATTGGTTCTACTGAAATTCCCTTTGAGTTTAAAAGAGGCGTTATAACCGCTTTCGGCATCAAACCCTTCCGCCTGCATCCGTACATGCAATTTGGGTTCATAATCGTCATTGGGGTTGATATCATGATTGATGTCATTAAAGGTGCACGGTCTCTTGTTGGCCGACAAATTATTATACGGACGACAAAGATA
>JAMOMS010000152.1 GCA_027067015.1 Campylobacterales bacterium
TTGGGCGCCCCTTTGCCCGGTGTGGCGAAAACGGGGCTGTAGGTCACGCCCCACGCCCCCCTGCTTTGCGCCGTCAGCGCCTCTTGCAGGCTATGGGTGCTCACCACCGTTTTAAGCCCCGCCCCGACCGCTTCGGATACCGCGTCCAAACCGGTACCCGGCAGGTGCACCCCGTCCGCGTTCAGACGCTTTGCAAGATGAATATGGGTATGCAAAAAAAAGAGGGTGTCGGAAAATGCGGGTTTGAGCGCCAAAAAGGCTTTCGCCAGCGCCTCGTAACGCGCACTGTCGGCCCCTTTGTCCCGCAGGCAGACAAGATCGGCCCCGTTTTTAGACAACAGAGCTTTGACCCTTTCTTGAACCGTTTCGGGCGTTTGGCCGTAGTAACGGGGGTCAGTGACGGCGTAGCGAAGCAGTCTCATCGCTTTCAGGTTTGCCGGCATCTTTTTGGCCCGCCATCTTTTCCAACAACGCCACCTGGCGTTTTAACAGGCGCACCTTCTCAAACTGCGCGGAGATAGCCTCAAGCACTACCACCAGAAAAAGGCCAAAAAAAGAGCCGATAATCCCCGCCATCAAGGCGATGACCAACCCAAAAGGCGAAAACGACCAAAAAAGCAAAACGGCTCCCAGCAGGACAATCGCCCAGGCGGCCCCCAACAGAAAACTGACAACGGTTTCGGCCACGGTACGGCGCATCATGACTCCTTGCTTGCACATAGTCTAAAGCGTTTCAAAGAAGGTTATCTTAGCGAAAAAAGAAGAAAGCGAGAAAGAGGGCCGGGAGGCAGAGCCCGGCCGAAAGGTTGGATTAAAGAGACTCCTCTTCCAGCATCACGGCGCCGGCCAGGTAGACGTAGGTGAGGATCATGAAGATAAACGTCTGAAGCAGGGCCGAGAAGGTCAGAAGCAAAAAGGCGGGCAGAGGCACGATCCAGGGTGCCAGCATCAGCAGAACCCACAGGAAAAGGTCATCCCCTTTAATGTTACCGAAAAGCCGGAACGAAAGGGAGATGATGCGGGAGATATGCGAAACGATCTCAATAGGGAACATCAAAGGCGCCAGCATCTTCACCGGCCCCATGAAGTGGGCAAAATAGTGAACCACGCCGTTTTTGCGGATACCCTCGAAGTTGTAGTAGACAAAGACGATAATCGCCAGCGGCAGGGTCATGTTGATGTTACCCGTGGGAGACTCGAAACCGGGAATGATTCCCAGTACGTTGGCGATGAAGACAATCAGACCAATGGTCGCCACCAGCGGCAGGTATTTGCGGGCGTTGGTCTCGCCGATGACGTCGCGTCCCATGGCGATTACGCCCTGCAGATAGGCTTCCATGACGTTTTGCGTACCCACCGGCACGAGACGGAGGTTTTTCATGGTCATTTTCGCCAGCAGAAGCGCCAGACCGGCGGTCAGGAGCAGGTGGCCGGCGAAAACGAACCCGTGAGAGTGGTTGATGGCACCCAAAAAGGTAAAGACACCTTCCATACGGCTTCCTTTTCACTAAAATTTGGGAGATTTTACCACACCCTCCATTAACCCGCCTTTAATTCAGGCCAGTCGGTAAAGACGCTTGCGCTCTCCCGAACTGCCGATCCCCATCTGCTTACGGTACTTGGTGACGGTACGGCGCACCATCTTTACCCCAAATCGCGCCTGTACCATCTCCAGCAGTTTCTGGTCGCTCAGGGGCTTTTGGCGATCCTCTTTCTCTATGACTTCGGCAATAAAGCGCTTGATGGCCGCGTTGCTCACCTCCTCATCCAGCCCGGCGACAAAGAAGCTCTTCATGGCGAAAATACCCCTGTCGCACGCCAGATATTTGTTGGCGATGGCCCGGGAGATGGTGGAGGGGTTGTGGTCAAACTCCTCGGCGATATCTTTGAGCTTCATGGGCCGTATCTCACCGCCGGCGAAAAAGTCGTACTGAAACTCCACGATCATCAGCCCTATTTTATAGAGTGTCGCCTTGCGCATGGCCAGGGCGTCAATGAGGTCTCTTGCCTCTTTGAGACGTTTTCTTACAAACGCTTCGTCAATCCCCGGATCCTCAATCTCAATATCAGGGTAGAAGATGTCGTTGATTTTGACGGTAAAACCGTACCCCTCCCGCTCCACGATCAGATCGGGCACCAGGGGACGGGAGGCTGGCATGGTCTCCAGCGCGGGCGGGGTTTTGAAGCGGCGAATCACCCCCAACGCCTCGCTATAGAGCGGATGATCATAAAAGCGCTCCAGCGCGTCAAAATTTTTGAGCATCATTTCCACGGTAGAAAAGAGCGGCTCGGCCACCTCACTCTGGTAAAGTTGAAAGAGCATCGCCTCCGAAGGGGTGCGGGCCCCTACCCCCGACGGCTCCAGGTAGGCAAAACGAAGCCGAATCTTTTCGACCTCATCCGCCGTCACGCCCAACTCTTTGGCGAT
>JAMOMS010000153.1 GCA_027067015.1 Campylobacterales bacterium
TGTCGCCATGGCGCTCCAGCGAAGGGGAAGAGTGTGAAGCTTTTACCATCCCTTCTTGCTGCGGGTTGGGTTTACATAGCCGCCCCGGTTACCCGGGGCGCTGGTGGGCTCTTACCCCGCCGTTTCACCCTTACCACTCCAATAACACGGGGCGGGAGCGAAGCCCCCGCTCCCTACGCTGACGCTGAGTCCGCTTCGGCAGCGGGCCCGCGGCACTGGTGCCGCTTTTCGGCGGACAAGTCCGCCGGGGAGATTTCCCGCGTCAACGCCATGAAGTGGCGGTTTGCTTTCTGTTGCACTGTCCCTCACCTTGCGGTGGCCGTCCGTTAGACGGAACCCTGCTTCACTGCAGCCCGGACTTTCCTCTTGGCCAAACCAAGCAAGCGCCTGCCGTGCCGTCGGCGTAATTGTAACACAATGTTTTGGGAGAGAAAAAAGAGGACCCGCCCGAAGGCGGGGAAAAGGAGGGTTTACTTGTTCATCGCCTCAAGGGCGTATTTTTTACCAAGCTCATAGGCTTTAAGGTTGGCCTCATGCACCTTCTTGGGTACTTTGGAGAGCATGGTCTCAATCAGTACATCCTCGGGAATAGCGTTTTCAAAGGTGTTGGCAATAGCCAGCGCCACGACGCTTTGGGTAATAACGTTGCCCACCTCCTCTTTGGCGATGGTGATGATGGGAATCTCGACAATATTCCACTTTTTGCGGTCTTCGTCGGAAGGATAGACCAGGTTGGGGTCAATCACGATGGTACCGCCTTCGCGCACACCGTCTTTAAAGAGCTGATAACTCTTATCGGCGACAGAGAGCATAAAGTCGATCTGGCCGTCGATGGCGTAGGGGTACCAGATCTCGTTGTCATCCAGCTGAATGTCAACGACGGTCGGACCGCCCCGCACCTGGGAGGTGTAGGTCGCGGTTTTGACACCGTAACCGCCCATCTTGATCTTGGCTGCCGCGAAAATCTCTCCGGCCAGCAGAACACCCTGTCCGCCGACCCCGGTAAAACGCATTACAATTCTGCTCATGACAACCCCTTAAATCACTTTTTTGAAATCGGCCGGCGTGATCTTGTCGCGCTTGCCCTGATAGACTTCCTGGAGCTTGCCGTACATCTCGCAGTACTCTTCGGCTTCGGTATCCTGCTTGAGAATACCGGTGGGCAGAAGGTTGAGGCGCTCCTCCTCGCTCATGGCGTCATACTTTTTCTTGCTGACGGTGATGGAGTCGATCCAGTCGAGGTTCTCCATGGCGTTGGCCATCTTGTTTTTACGTCCCAGGTTGATGTGACAGTTGGAGAGAATCTCTACATAACTGAATCCCTTGTGCTGAAGCGCGGCGGTGATCACTTTTTCCATTTTTTTAGGCTCGCTCACCTTTTCGCGGGCGACGAAGGAGGCGCCGGCGGCTTCGGCCAGTTTACAACCGTCAAAGGTGGGGTCGATGTTACCCTGCTTCATTGTCACCGACCAGAAACCGCGGGGCGTGGTGGGTGAGGTCTGGGAGTTGGTCAGACCGTAGATGAAGTTGTTGATAACGATAAGCGTGATGTCGATATTGCGGCGACATCCGTGAATGGTGTGGTTACCGCCGATAGCCAGGGCGTCACCGTCACCGGCCACGCAGACGACGTGTTTGTCGGGGTTGGCCAGTTTGATACCCGTGGCATACGCGACGGTACGGCCGTGGGTGGTGTGGACGGTATTGAAGTCAATATAGGAGCTGAAACGTCCGGAACAGCCGATACCGGAAACCACGCACATATCGTCCTTGCTGATGCCAAGTTTGTCTACTGCGCGGATAAACGCTTTGAGAATAACGCCGTCGCCGCATCCCCAGCACCAGAGGGTGGGCATTTTCTGGAGTCGCAAATAGTTGTCGTAGTTAAAAGCCATATTAGAAGACCTCCTTCACTTTGTCAATGATATCCTGCGGCGAGAAGGGCCGTCCGTTGGTTTTGGTCAGTTTTTGAATATCCTTGCGGCCCATGGCGCGCTGAATCTCTTCGAGGTATTGTCCCTGGTTGAGCTCTACGGAGAGAACTTTGTCAAACTTCTGTCCCAGCTCGTAGAGCCGTTTTTCGGGGCTGGGCCACAGGGTAATGGGGCGGAACATACCCGCTTTGATGCCCTCTTCGCGCAAGCGGTTGATCGCCTCTTTAATGGCCAGCGACGCGGAACCGTAACCGATGAGCAGAATATCGGCGTCATCAAGCATATACTCTTCGTTGTACTCCAGCTCGTCGGTGTGCTCGTCCACTTTGCGGAAGAGGCGGTCAATGAGCTTGCGGCAGGTTTCGATCTCTTCGGTCGGGAAGCCCATGGCGTCATGGTGCAGGCCGGTGAAGTGGTAGCGATAGCCCTTGAACATCGGGTTAAGTACCGCGGGCTGATCCTGGGGCACGTCGTAGGGGCGGTACTCTTCCGGCGGACCGTCAAAGGTTTTGCGGGGCTTGATGCCGGCTTGAACCTCTTCCAGATCGGGCAGGATCGCCTTGCCGTGCATGTGGCCGATAGTCTCGTCCAGCAGAACGATCACCGGTTGCATGAAGCGGTCGGCCAGGTTGAAAGCGCGAACCACTTCGGTATAGCACTCCTGCAGGTTACCCGCACACAGAGTAATAGACTTGTAGTCACCGTGGCTGGGGTTTTTGGCCTGGGCGACGTCACCCTGGCTGACACGGGTAGGCAGACCGGTAGAGGGGCCGCCGCGCATGACGTTGACCACAACCAGCGGCACTTCCGCCATCTGGGCCAATCCCAGGTTTTCGGCTTTAAGGCTGATGCCGGGGCCGGAAGTGGCCGTCATGGCGCGCACGCCGCTCATGGCCGCGCCGATGGCCGCGCAGATACCGGCGATCTCATCTTCCATCTGAATGGACGCGCCGCCCACTTTGGGAAGCAGGTCGGAGATGGTGTGCATGATCTCACTGGAGGGGGTAATGGGATAGCCTCCGAAGAACCGGCATCCCGCGTCTACCGCCGCCTTGGCGGCCAGGTCGTTACCGCTTGAAATTACTTCTCTTGCCATTCAAATCTCCTTATGCACTCAGCGTCATGTAGTTGTTATTCTTGATCGCCTCGGCGCGCTCTTTGGCCGCATCGGTCAGTTTGGCGAATTTATACTCTTTGCGGTCGGCCACGAAAATCGCGAAATCGGGACAGCTCAACTCGCAGTCATTACACCCGATACACATTTCGGGGGCTTCGACGGTGATCATGGCACCCAGAACCGAATGGGGCTCGTAACGCATGGCCAAAACCCCGGCGGGGCAGGCGTCTACACAGATGTCGCACGCCTTACAGCGATTCTCATCGGTCCAAACCGGTGTATTTTCCGGCGCTTTCATCAGACTCATCACTTCTCCTTCGTTAAATTGTAGACAACCGTCTCAGTCATATAACGGATCACTTTTCAGCATATCCCAACGGGTGTAAGGAAGAAATTAAAGTTTCTCCCCACACCCGCCGGCACGATACACTGTTACCATTCGTGCCACGCTTTTGGGCGCTTAGCGGCCCATCACCTCTTTTACCGCCTTGCCGATATCCGCGGGAGAGACCACCACTTTGACGCCGGCCGCTTCCAGGGCCGCCATCTTCTCGGCCGCCGTACCGCTACCGCCGCTGATAATGGCGCCGGCGTGTCCCATCCGTTTGCCTTTGGGCGCGGTCTGACCGGCGATGAAGGCGACGACAGGCTTGGTGATGTTCTCTTTGATGAACTTGGCCGCCTGGATCTCCAGGTCACCGCCGATCTCACCGATCATCACAATGGCCTCGGTTTCGGGATCGGCCTCAAACATCGGCAGGAGTTGTTTGTAGCTAAGGCCAATGATCGGGTCGCCGCCGATACCCACGGCCGTGGTGATACCCAGCCCCTCTTTAACCACCTGGTTACTCGCCTCATAGGTGAGCGTACCGGACTTGGAGATGAGTCCGACGGGACCTTTTTTGAAGATAAAGCCGGGCATGATGCCGATTTTGCACTCTTCGGCGGTGATGATGCCGGGGCAGTTGGGCCCGATGGTGTTCATGCCTTTTTTGGTGGCGTAGGCTTTGGCGTACATCATATCTTTCACGGGCGCGCCCTCGGTGATGATAACCGCCAACTCAATGCCCGCGTCCGCCGCTTCCATCACGGCGTCAGCCACGAAGGCCGGCGGTACGAAGATCATGGAGACGGTCGCGCCCGTGGCTTTGACCGCTTCGTCTACGGTGTTAAAAACCGGCTGACCCAGATGCTCCTGACCGCCCTTGCCCGGCGTGACGCCGCCGACAATCTTGGTGCCGTAATCCATACACTGGGAGGCGTGGAACGTTCCCTCTTTACCGGTGAAGCCCTGTACGATAACCTTGGTGTCTTTGTTTACCAGAATACTCATTGTCTCTCTCCTCCCTTACTTCGCGGCTTCCACCGCTTTTTTCGCGCCGTCGGCCAGGTCGGTGGCCGAAATGATGTTCTTGATGCCGGCGTTTTTGAGAATCTCCGCCGCCTCTTCCGCGTTGGTGCCGTCCAGGCGTACCACGACCGGCACGTTCACGTCGGTCAGCTTGGTCGCTTCCAAAATACCGTTGGCAACCCTATCACAGCGTACGATACCGCCGAAGATATTGACAAAAATCGCTTTGACATTGGGGTCTTTGAGAATAATCTCAAACCCTTTGGCAACCGTTTCGGGGTTGGCCCCGCCGCCAACATCCAGGAAGTTGGCCGGCTCGCCCCCTTCGTGCTTGATGATATCCATGGTGGCCATGGCCAAACCCGCGCCGTTAACCATACAACCCACGTTGCCGTCAAGTTTAATATAGCTAAGGCCGTGTTGCTTGGCCTCTACCTCGGTGGGCTCCTCTTCGCTCAAGTCCCGCATCTCGGCGATGTCGGGGTGGCGTCCCAGGGCGTTGTCGTCAAAGCCCATCTTGGCATCCAGCGCCAGGAATTTGCCGTCGCCGGTTTTGATGAGGGGGTTGATCTCGATCATCTCGGCATCATTGTCCATGTAGACATCATAGAGCGCCTTGGCGAATTTGATGAAGGTGCCGACCTCCTCTTTGGGCAGACCCAGACCGAACGCCAGTTGCCGGCCGTGGAAGCCCTGGAAGCCGATGGCGGGATCGATATGGACTTTGACGATCTTCTCGGGGCTCTCTTCCGCCACCTTCTCAATCTCCATACCGCCCTCGGTAGAGGCCATCATCACCGGCATCTCCGCCGCGCGGTCAAGCAACATACCCAGGTAGAACTCCGCTTTGATGTCGGCGCCCTCTTCAATGTAGACCTTCTGAACCAGCTTTCCTTCGGGGCCGGTCTGGTGGGTTACCAGCGTCATACCCAAAATCTTGTCGGCCCAATCGCGAACCTCATCCAGGCTTTTGGCCAGCTTGACACCGCCGCCCAGTCCCCGGCCGCCGGCGTGGATCTGGGCTTTGACCACCCAGAGGTTGCCGCCCAGGTTTTTGGCCGCTTCCACCGCTTCATCCACGGTAAAGGCTACCTGTCCGCGGGGAACGGGCACGCCGTACTTGCGGAAGATCTCTTTGGCTTGATATTCATGTATGTTCATGCGTCGTCCTTTTTGATGTTGGGTTTAATCTTTTACTTCGTACTGCTTACGACCCTCTTCGTAAAGGTCGTTGCCGTACGCGTCGTTGATGACCGTCACCGGAAACTCCTCGACCTTCAGCTCCCGTACCGCTTCGGGCCCAAGCTCTTCATAGGCGATCACCTTGGCCTCTTTGATCAGCTTGCCAAGCAATGCCCCCGCGCCGCCGGTGGCGCCAAAATAGACCGCCTTGTGCTTTTGGCAGGCGTCTTTGACCGCCTGGTTGCGTTTGCCCTTGCCGATCATCCCTTTAAGACCGTGCTCGATGAGCGTGGGCGAATAGCTGTCCATCCGGTAGCTGGTGGTCGGCCCCGCGCTACCGATCGGCTCGCCCGGCTTGGGCGGGGTGGGCCCGACAAAGTAGATCACCGCCCCTTTGAGCTCAAAAGGCAGGGGTTCGCCTTTGGCAATCAAATCCACCAGCCGTTTGTGGGCGGCGTCGCGGGCGGTATAGATGGTGCCGGAGAGGTAGACGATATCTCCGGCCTTGAGTTTTTCGATATCTTCGTCGCTAAGCGGCGTGGTCAGATGGTAGACTTCACTCATACAATCCTCCTTACAGGGTAACGTGGCCGTGGCGACTGCTGTGGCACTGCACGTTGACGCTCACCGGCAGACTGGCTATATGGCAGGGGTTTTTCTCGACATGCACGGCCAGAACCGTCTGGGTGCCGCCCATACCCATGGCGCCGATACCCAGTTTGTTGAGCTCCTCAAGAAGCTCCTGCTCAAAGGCGGCGATTTCGGGATCGGGGTTGGGGGTACCCGCCTCACGAAAGAGCGCGTATTTACTGGAAATGGCCGCCTTTTCAAAAGTGCCGCCGATACCCACGCCTACGATAATGGGGGGGCAGGGGTTGGGGCCGGCTTCGGAGATGACCTCTTTGACAAAGGCCTTGACCCCTTCGGCCCCCTGGGCGGGCGCCAGGACGCGGGCGCGGCTGACGTTTTCGCTTCCGCCGCCTTTGGCCGCGTACTCGATCTCGATTTTGTCGCCTTCGACAATATCAATATGGATAACGGCGGGCAGGTTGTAGCCCACCTCCTCTTTGAGGTTGCGCCGGCTGAAGCACTCGCAGGTGGAGGCGCGAAGATACCCCTCTTTGTATCCTTGCTCAGTCCCTTCGTTGACGGCGTCTTTGAGCAGGCCGCCGGTAATGCGGACATCCTGCCCCACCTTGATGAAGTAGACCGCCAACCCGGTATCCTGGCACAAAGGGCGCTCCTCACTGCGGGCGATCTCGGCGTTTTCAAGCAGTTGCTCCAGCACCTTCTTGGCCACCGGGCTTTTCTCTTTCTCGTGCGCTTCTTTGAGCTTTTTCAGGGCATCTTCGGGCAGATGGGTGGCGGTGTGCATCACCAGGTTCTTGACCGCTTTGACAATATCCTCGTAGGCAATCTCTCTCATGCGTTCTCCTCGTCAAAAAAGTTGTGCGCTTCCAGCGTTTCGACCAGTTTGCGAACCGAATCGACCGATTTTTTGAACATTTTGCGCTCGCAGGCATTAAGCGACACGTTAATGATATCCTCGGCGCCGTTGGCCCCAATGGAGACCGGCACGCCGCTGACAATACCGCTATAGCCGTATTCGCCGTCAAGATAGACGGCGCAGGGGTAGATCTGCTTGGTATCTTTGAGAATCGCTTCGACCATAATGGTGGTGGACTTGGCCGGCGCGTAGTAGGCGGAGCCGGTTTTAAGATAGCCCACAATCTCCGCGCCGCCGTGCTTGGTGCGCTCGACAATCTCGTCGATCTCCTCATCGGTCAACAGGTCATTGAGCGGTACGCCCGCCACGGTAGAGTAGCGCGGAAGCGGCACCATGTCATCCCCGTGACCGCCGATAACAGAGGCGCGGATCTGGCCCGCGCCGTAGCCCAGTTTCTCCTGAATGAAGTAGGCCATTCTGGAGCTGTCCAGAATACCGGCCATCCCCAAAACGCGGTTGCGTTCAAACCCGCTCTCTTTGAGCGCCACGTAGGTCATGGCATCCAGGGGGTTGGAGACCATGATGATGATGGCGTTAGGGGAGTAGGTTTTAATATCGCGCACCACCTCCCGGGTGATTTTGGCATTGGTCAAGAGCAGGTCGTCCCGGCTCATGCCGGGCAGGCGGGGACTGCCGGCGGTTACGACCACCACATCGCAATCTTTGAGTTGCTCGGGCTCTTCAGCCACGGAGACAATGGTGTGGCTTCTGGCCGCCGCGGCGGCCTGGCTCATATCCAGCGCCTTGCCTTTGGCGATATCTATTTTATTGTCACGCAAAATAATCTCGTGACACGACCCGTTCATCGCCAAAATAAACGCGGCCGTCGATCCGACGTTGCCGGCACCGACAATGCCGACACGTTTTCCTTTACCCATGGGCATTCCTTTCTTTTGTACCTCTTTTAATAAAGAGGTATAGACATGAGAATCTTTTTTTCTATTCATCAACACCCGTTTGTTTGAAGATAAACGAATAAAACTTTGCAAGCCAAAGCTTTATCCACCTACCTTAAGCCCCCCGAAGGGGGCAGTTAACTTAGAGGCTGTCAACGATTTTGTTGAAGGTTTCGCTCGGACGCATCGCCTTTTCGGCTTTGGCGTCGTCAAACATATAGTAACCGCCGACATCGGCAGGGTTGCCCTCTACCGCCAGCAGTTCTTCAAGAATCTTCTCTTCATTCTCCGCCAGCGCTTTGGCCACCGGCGCGAATTTTTCGGCATAGGCTTTGTCGTCGCTGTTAGCCAGCGCTTCGGCCCAGTAGCGCGCCAGCCAGTAGTGGCTCGCTTTGTTGTCGGGCTGACCGCATTTTCTGCCGGGCGCCTTGTCGTTATCCAGATACCCTTCGTTGGCTTTATCCAACGCCTTGGCCATCTCTTCAATCTTGGCGTCGTTATGTTTGCGCGCCTCCATACGCAGTGACTCGGCCAGGGCCAAAAACTCGCCCAGGCTGTCCCAGCGCAGGTGGCTCTCTTTAAGAAACTGCTCGACGTGCTTGGGTGCCGAACCGCCCGCACCGGTCTCAAAGAGTCCGCCGCCTGCCAGTAGGGGCACGATAGAGAGCATTTTGGCCGAGGTACCCAGCTCAAGAATGGGATACATATCGGTCAGGTGGTCGCGAAGCACGTTACCGGTGACGGCGATGGTATCTTTGCCTTCGCGGATGCGGGTGTTGGTAAAGCGCGTGGCGTCGGTAACATTCATGAAGTGGATCTCAAGGCCGTCGGTGTTGTGCTCTTTGAGGTACTCTTTGACCAGTTTAATAAGGTTGGCGTCATGGGCGCGGTTCTCATCCAGCCAGAAGACGACAGGGATCTTCTCGATCTGTCCGCGCTCTACCGCCAGGCGCACCCAGTCGCGGATGGCGATATCTTTGGTGCGCACCAGCCGCCAGATATCACCCTTCTCGACATTGTGGCTCATCAGCACGTTGCCGCTTGCGTCTTTAACCTCCATCACGCCGTCTTCGGCGACCTCAAAGGTGGTGGGGTGAGAGCCGTACTCTTCCGCTTTCATCGCCATCAGGCCCACGTTTTGCATACTGCCCATGGTGGTGACGTCAAACTGACCGTGTTTTTTGACGTCTTCAAGCATCTCTTCGTGGAACATGGCGTAGGTAGAGTCGGGAATGACCGCCAGGGTTTCGCGCGCTTCGCCGTTTTTGTCCCACTGTTTGCCGCCTTCGCGTACCACGACGGGCATGGAGGCGTCGATGATAATGAGGTTGGAAGCGTCCAGGTTGGTAATGAGATTGTCGCTGTCGCTCATGGCCAGGTCGGGCTTGCGATTGAGAATGACATCCTTGATCGCTTTTTCGATCTCCTCGCCTTTGTCGGACTTTTTGAGTTTGTCATACAGGTCACCCAGACCCAGGTTGGGGTTGACGCCGATTTTCTCAAACTCGTCGGCATACTTTTCAAAGACATCTTTGAAAAAGATCTCCACGGCGTGGCCGAACATGATGGGGTCGGAGATTTTCATCATGGTGGCTTTGAGGTGGAGTGACCAGATCAGGTCTTTCTCTTTGGCCTCTTCAATGGTTTTGGCATAAAAATCGCGCAGTTTCTTGGCGGACATGAAGGTCGCGTCCAGCACCTCGCCGTCTTGCGCCTCGATCTCTTTGAGCACTTTGCCGTTGAGCTCAATGGTCACTTTCTGGGCCTTGTCCACAATGACCGACTTCTCGTTGCCGTAGAAGTCACCGTCGCCGCCCATATGCACCACGCGGGCTTTGCAGTCAGGCGCCACCGGCTTGAGACGGTGGGGGTGCTCTTGGGCATACTTTTTAACCGCTTTGGCGGCACGGCGGTCGGAGTTACCCTCACGCAGAACCGGGTTGACGGCGGAACCGAGACAGACAGAATACTTCTCTTTGATTTTTGCCTCTTCCTCGTTTTGGGGATTCTCGGGATAATCAGGCAGATCGTACCCCTTCTCTTTCAGCTCCGCGATACACTCTTTGAGCTGGGTAACGGAAGCGGAGATGTTGGGAAGCTTGATGATGTTGGCCTCGGGTTTGTGTACCAGCTCGCCCAGTTTGGCCAGCTCGTCATCGGCGTAACCGAAAGTGGCCAAAACGCGTCCGGCCAGGGAGATGTCGCTTTGCACAACGTCTACGCCGGCCGCTTTGATAAAGTTTTTCACAACGGGAAAAAGCGAATAGGTCGCCAGCGCGGGCGCCTCGTCGATCTTCGACCAGATGATCGTGGGGTTGGATGCCATTGTCTCTCCTTGATGAAGTTGGGGTTTATAGCTTTTATAGTAGCAATCCAAAGATTTAGCCCATCCTAAATAGCCCCCAACGCCCAAAGATGAGACGCTTACTGTTTCATTTGTTCACACTTCTAAGCACTCGCAGGTGATCACTGTAACGGTTGGTAAACACGTGGCGGCCGTTTTTGCCTTTGACAAAGTAAAGAAAATCGGTTTGGGCCGGCTTGATCGCCGCCTTGATCGCTTCCAAAGAGACGCTGCCCACGGGCCGGGGGGGCAACCCTTTGTGCTTGTAGGTATTAAAAAGCGATGTGTCCTGACGAATGCGGCCGGCGGTGACTTTGATGTGCGAAAAGCGGCCGTAATTAAGGGAACCGTCCATCTGCAGAGGCATCCCTTTTTTAAGACGGTTGTAGATCACACTGGCCACCAGCGGCATCTCCTCCTCATCCGCCGCCTCCTTTTGGATGATGGAGGCGATGGTGACGTAACGAAACCACTGTTTGGGATCATATTTGCCGAAAAACTTCTCCGCCAGCCGACGGTGACGGGCCATGGAACGGCTGACAAGGTAGTAGAGAAGGTGGCTCTCGCCTATGCCTTTGGGCACACGGTAGGTATCAGGGAAAATCACCCCGTCAGGATAGGGAGCGTAGCGTTCATAGGCTTTTTGTAAACGTTTGGGATCATAGCCGAAACGCTTGCTCAACTGCTCGAAAAAGATCTCGCGGGTCTCGCCGGGAATAAGCGTCACACTCTCCAACGCCGCTTTGGCATGGGTGAGTTTGTAGAGAAAATCCCCCTTTTTCATCCGGCTCTTTCCCATGTCAATCCACCCTTTTTGCGGGTAGCCGAAAAAGCGCAGTAACCACCCGTCCAATGCATTGACATCAACACCGGAGCGCTTCAGATATGCTATAATCATCCCCCCCGAACCGGCC
>JAMOMS010000154.1 GCA_027067015.1 Campylobacterales bacterium
CCGGTGAGCGAGGATCTGCGCGAAAAGCTCATAGACAACTGCGGTACCGGCGGGGACGGGAGCGGAACCTTTAACATCTCTACCACCGTCTCCCTGCTTCTGGCGGGGGCGGGCTGTTACGTGGCCAAGCACGGAAACCGCTCCGTCACCAGCCGATCGGGCAGTGCCGATATGCTCGAAGCGCTGGGGGTGCGGTTGGATCTGTCGCCCGAGCGACAGGTGCGCCTGCTTGAAGAGTGCGGTTTTACCTTTATCTTCGCCGTCAACCACCACCCGGCCATGCGCTTTGTCATGCCGATTCGCAAGGCCATTCCCCACCGCACCGTCTTTAACATTCTGGGGCCTTTGACCAATCCCGCCGGGGTCAGACGTCAGCTTCTTGGGGTCTTTTCGCCCGACTATACCCGCCGGGTGGCGGAGGCCCTGGCGCGCCTGGGCGGTGAGCGGGCGTGGGTGGTCAGCAGTCGTGACGGGCTGGACGAGATCTCCGTGGCCGACGAGACAACGGCGGCGATTTTGGAAGAGGGCAGGGTCACCGAGCGTACGCTTACACCCGAAGAGGCGGGCTTAGAGCGTGCTGTGCTGGCGGAGTTAAAGGGTGGGGACGCCCGTACCAACGCCGAGATTACCCGCGCCGTTTTGGAAGGCAGGGAGCGGGGCGCCAAACGCGACGCCGTTTTGCTCAATGCCGCGACAGCTCTGGTGATAGACGGTAAGGCCGGCGATTTGCGTGAGGGTGTGGCCATAGCTGTCGAGACCATTGACTCAGGCCGGGCGAAGGCGGCGTTGGAGAAGATCATAGAGGTCTCCAACCGCCTATGAGTGTTGAAGTCGTCAGCTCTTTGGAGGAGCTTCCCCAAAAGGTCAACCGGATCGCCGAGGCTTTACCGCCGGAGGGGGTGGTGTTTTTGCGGGGAGATTTGGCGGCGGGCAAGACGACGCTGGTCAAAGCCCTGGCCGAGTTGAAAGGCGTGGCCGAAGCGGTGACGTCGCCCACCTTTTCCATTCAGCAGGTCTACGGAGAGGGGTTTTACCACTATGATCTCTACCAGTGCCCCAACGAGAAGTTTCTGGCCCTGGGATTGCTGGAGGAGCTGGAGAAGCCGGGCTGGCATCTGATTGAGTGGGGCGATGAAGCCCTGGAGAGCCTTTTGAAAGAGTACGGTTTTGTCACGGCGGTGATTACCGTAACCCCCGAGGGTAACAAACGACGCTACAGGATAGAGCATGACGCATGAGTTACGGGCCCAAAAGCTGGTCAAGACCATTAAAAAGACTCCCATTGTCAAAGGGGTGAGCCTCAAACTTAAAACAGGTGAGGTGGTTGGACTCCTGGGGCCCAACGGGGCGGGCAAGACCACCACGTTTTATATGATATGCGGCCTGATTCCCGTCACCGACGGCCACGTCTACATAGATGATGAAGAGGTGACCAAAGAGCCTCTGCATATGCGTGCCAGACGGGGTATTGGCTACCTGCCCCAGGAGTCGAGCATCTTCAAGGAACTGACGGTGGAAGAGAACCTGCTGGTAGCGGCGGAGGCGGCGAAACTGGACAAAGAGAGCGCGGCCAAGCGGATAGAGAATCTGCTGGAGCTCTTTAACATCGAGCCCATCCGCAACCGTAAAGGCATTCGCCTCAGCGGCGGGGAGCGGCGGCGGACGGAGATTGCCAGGGCGCTGGTCAACAAGCCCAAGTTTTTGCTACTGGACGAGCCCTTCGCGGGGGTTGATCCTATTGCCGTCATTGACATTCAAAATGTCATTCGCCAACTGCTGGAGCTTGGGATCGGGGTGCTGATTACCGACCACAACGTCAGAGAGACCCTGGGGATCTGCCACCGGGCCTATGTCATGCACCAGGGTGAGCTGATGGCCGAGGGTGACGCCGAAGCGATCGCCTCCAATCCGGAGGTTATCAAGCACTACCTGGGCGAGCACTTCAGCCTCTAAAAGGGGGTGGGGCGGTCATGGGCCTGAAACAGCGTCTCGCGCCGCAGACGAAAACCAGGCTCTCCACGACACTGCGCAGTTGGTTGCCCATTCTTCAGGCGGGACTGGAGGAGCTGGAAGAGCGCCTGAAAGCCTACGAGGAAGAGAACCCCTATCTTCAGGTGCGCTCCGGTTTTGAGACCCAGATTCCCGGGCGTTCCGCGGGGCGGTTTGAGCGTTTCGAGAATTTTCGGGGCGGCCGGACCGAGGTGATCGAGGCGGTCGGCATTTATGAAAAGTCATTGTATGAGCGGTTGGAAGAGCAGATTGGCGCCCCCCTTTTTCCCACCCCACGCAGTGAGAAGATCGCCCGGGCCGTTTTGGCCTGGATCGGGGAGGAGGGCTATTTTGAGGGTGATACGGCCCATATCGCCAAAGAGTTG
>JAMOMS010000155.1 GCA_027067015.1 Campylobacterales bacterium
TAATGATGTCAAGCGAGTCGAACGCAACGTCCGGCTCCTCGTTTTCGTAAAACGCGCCGAAGCGCGTTTTGGCCTGTTCCCGGCGCTCCTGCTGGTTCATGTTAAACTGCATCTGTACGTCGGTAAAACCCATGGAGACCAGCTGGTTTTTGAGCTCCTGCCCCTGGGAAGCCATCAAGCCGATGGCGCCGGGATTGGAACTGACGTGCACGTGCAGATGGTTGCCCCGGCTGACAAGCGTGACTTCCACGCTTCCCAGGTCTTTGGGATCTAACTGCAGTTGAATCCGAGTCATGGGCGGTTTGTAGTTGTCTACCTGCTCCTTTAGCGACTGGGCGAAGTGCTGAACGCTCTGTTTGGCCTCCGCGATTTTGTGCCGGACGCTCTGGGCTTTTTCACTCTCTGCGTGAGAGGGTTTGGGGGTTGTCTCTTGCGCGACGGCCTCCTTTTTAAGGGTCGGCTCCTCTTTTGTCTGATGATCCTCTTTTTTCGCGGTTGAATCTACCGGCTCTTGTTGCGCTTTTTTATTGATAGTTTCAGGAAATGAGGCCTCTTCTTTTGCCGTCTCGTCGGCGGTTTCCATATTTTTTGTCGTCAGCGGTGAAACGGTAGTGTTGACGGGGACGGAAGGTTGGGATTTTGGTGCGGAAGAAGCCGGTTGCGGCGCTTTGGTCGTGACGGTTTGTGTTTTGGACTCTTTTACGTTTTTGTCATCTCTGTTTTCGGTGGTATCGGAGGTGTCGACGGAAGCGGCAGCTACACGTTTGGATGCGGTACGTCGGATGGAAGCGGTGGTTGTTTTCCCCTCTTTCTCTACCGAAGCCAGAAGAGAAGAGAGGGTTGTTTGCGCTGTTTTGGAAGGGGGTTTCTCTTGGGTACGGTTTGGGGTGGCGTGAGATGAGAGAGTCTTTTTCTTCTCTTTTTGAGCGCCCCTCTTTTCTATTGCGGCGGAGGCGGCGATGGAGCGCGTTGGCGTCGTGGTATTTTTTGATCTTGTAAAAGAGGCGGCAGAGAAAGAGGGTGTTTCCTCTTCGATTGTCAGATCTGTCAGTTTGACGGGCAGGCCGAAGCGGTCGGCGACTTTTTTAATGGCTTCCCATGTGGCGCCTTTCTTGAGTTCTGTGCGGAACGCTTCGTTTTGCAAAGCGGCCTTCAGCTTTTCCGAAGCTTTGAGTTTTTCCGACTCCAACCCTTTCGTATCGGTTTGCAAAAGACGATCGATCTCTTTGGAAAGTTCCCCGTCGTTTTGCGCCAACGCCTGAAGGGCCGAGAGCAGGGCCCTTTCCTCTTTTGTTCCCTCTTTTGTTTTAGCGGAATCAGTCGTCGGATTTTTCCCGGAAAGAAGCGATGGCAAAGCGCTCGGCAAGTCGTCGTCGGTATCCGAAAAGTTTGGCATAGAAAACCCCGCGTCGCTTGCAAGGGGCAGATTGCCCTCTTCGGGTAGGTCTTTCAGACTCTCCAGAATCGCTTGAAAGAGGGTCGGTTCTTTGGAGCTCTTTTGACTTTTCAAAGCGCCCTGCCCGTCTTTTTGCTCGGTCGGCGAAAGCAGAGGGACAATCGCTTGCATACGGCTCCTTTCCGACGGTTTTTGCCTATCTCAAGCAACTACCGTTCCATTTTATCTTTTAGCCGTAAAATCCGCTTGGGCCTTTTTTTGGATATAATGCGCGTAAATCTTCAATATCTACTCAGGAATCACTACATATGCAAAACATCCGAAACATCGCCGTGATCGCCCACGTTGACCACGGAAAAACCACGCTGGTAGACGGTCTACTGCAACAGTCGGGCACCTTCGAGGCCCACAAAGAGATGGCCGAGCGGGTCATGGACAGCAACGACCTGGAGCGGGAGCGGGGCATTACCATCCTCTCCAAAAACACCGCCATCCGCTACAAAGATCACAAGATCAACATCATCGACACCCCCGGCCACGCCGATTTTGGCGGGGAAGTGGAGCGGGTGCTCAAGATGGTAGACGGCGTGTTACTGCTGGTAGACGCCCAGGAGGGGGTGATGCCCCAGACCAAGTTCGTGCTCAAAAAGGCCATCGGCCTGGGACTGCGCCCTATCGTGGTGGTCAACAAGATCGACAAACCCGCCGCCGAGCCCGAGCGGGTGGTGGATGAGGTGTTTGACCTGCTGGTGGCGCTGAAAGCCGATGAGGAGCAACTCGATTTCCCCGTTCTTTACGCCGCCGCCCGTGACGGGTACGCCAAGTGGAATCTGGAGGATGAGAACAAAGATCTCACCCCGCTTTTTGACGCTATTTTGGAGTATGTGCCCGCCCCCGAAGGCAGTGCCGAAAACACGTTGCAGATTCAGGTCTTTACCCTCGATTACGACAATTACGTCGGGCGCATCGGCGTGGCGCGGATCTTCAACGGCCGCGTCAAATCGGGCGAGCAGGTATTGTTGGCCAAGGCCGACGGCGAGAGTGTCAAGGGGCGTATCAGCAAACTGATAGGCTTCATCGGCCTGGAGCGCATGGAGATTGACGAGGCCGAGGCGGGTGATATTGTGGCTGTCGCCGGCTTTAGCGCCATCGACGTGGGTGATACCCTCACCGATCCCAACGATCCCCAGCCGCTGGATCCTTTGCACATTGAAGAGCCGACGCTTTCGGTTATTTTCAGCGTCAACGACGGGCCCTTCGCGGGCCGGGAGGGCAAGTTTGTCACCGCCAACAAACTGCGTGAACGCCTTGAGAAGGAGATGGAGACCAATATCGCTATGCGGATGGAGCAGTTGGGCGAGGGAAGTTTCAAAGTCTCCGGGCGGGGAGAACTGCAGATCGGTATTTTGGCCGAGAATATGCGCCGGGAGGGGTATGAGTTTCTCATCTCCCGTCCCGAGGTGGTTATTAAAGAAGAAAACGGCGTGCGGATGGAACCCTATGAACATCTGGTGATCGACGTGCCCGAAGAGCACAGCGGCGCGGTGATCGAGAAGCTGGGAAGAAGGAAGGCGGAGATGACTTCCATGACCCCCATGCCCGACGGTACCACCCGTATTGAGTTTGAGATTCCGGCAAGGGGGTTGATAGGGTTTAGAACCCAGTTTCTGACCGACACCAAAGGCGAAGGGGTGATGAACCACTCCTTTTTGGAGTACCGCGCCTTTGTGGGCAACGTGGAGCACCGGGCCAACGGCGCTTTAATCTCTATGGAAAACGGCAAGGCGCTGGGTTATTCGCTTTACAATCTCCAAGAAAGGGGCGTGCTCTTCATCAAGCCCCAGACCGAAGTCTATGTGGGGATGATCATCGGTGAGCACTCCCGCCCCAACGACATTGAGGTTAACCCCATCAAGGGCAAGAAACTCTCCAACGTCCGGGCGTCGGGTTCGGATGACGCCATTGTGCTGGTGCCGCCAAGAGAGATGAACCTGGAGCGGGCGCTGGAGTGGATTGAGGATGACGAATTGGTGGAAGTGACGCCCGAGAGTATCCGCATCCGCAAGCGTTATCTCGATCCGCACGTGCGTAAACGGATGGAGAAACAGAAAAAGGCTTAAGTTTTTTCTTCAGGCCCTTTGGGCCTTTTGAAATATTGAAAGTTTCTCTTTCAAAGATATAATCAAATCAGTCTTGTCGCGTAAAGGAGCTCCATGAAGATACTTCTTCTTGTTGTCGCTGTGATCTTTGTGGTCGGCGTAATGTTATACAATACCCTTGTCTCTCGCCGTAATCAGTGTGACAATATTCTCGCCAGCATTGACGCGCTATTTAAAAAGCGTTTTAACCTTATTCCCAATCTTGTCACTTTGATGAAAGAGTCTATGCAATATGAGAAAGATTTGATAGAAAAGGTGACCCGACTGCGCACCAAAGCGATGCAACCAAACCTTACCCCGGAGCAAAAGATGGCCATTGCAGACGAGTTAACCCGACCTTTGCAGGGGTTGATGATGGCGGTGGAAAACTATCCTCAACTGCGGGCCAATGAACAAATTATGCAGTTGATGCGTACGCTCAACGAAGTCGAGGAACAGATTGCCGCCGCCCGCCGGGCCTACAATCAGGCGGTAACCGACTACAACAACGCCCGAGAGATGTTCCCCTCCTCCCTTATTGCCAACTGGTTTAACTTTGCGCCCAAACCCCTTTTTGAGATTCCCGAAACAGAACGTAAAGAGATGAATATCAAAGAGTTGCTTAACGGTTGAATATTTCATGCTTATCAAAAGTTCGGATCTGCTTGATTTTTATTACAAGAGACTTTACCCTGAACTTCAAAAGCTGGAGCAAGAGCGGCTGGAGGTACGAAAACGGCTTATTTTCATCTTTGTCGTTATCGGTGTTACAGCCCTCTTTTATCTTGTAAATTATCATGACGGCGCGGCAATTTACGGTACCTTTATTATCACGGTAACGTCGGGAGGTTTTGCCTACTTTTGGCTCTCTTCCGACTATCGTCGCCGTTTTAAGGATAGGATCTTTCGTCAACTTATCGCCAAGATCGATCCTTCTTTGCAGTATGATCCTGACGGCTTGATACCGTACACACTTTTTAAGCAAAGCGAACTTTTTGTCGATGCCGTCGACTCTTATAAAGGCAGTGATCTTATACAAGGAAAAATCGGGAAGACGCCATTGATGTTTTCGTATCTGGATGTCAAAAAAAAGAGAAATCATTCCAGGCAAAACAACAGTCGTATCGGGGTCTTTGTGGGTACCTTTATCGTGACCGAGTTTCATAAGAACTTTCACCATACCGTTAAAGTCTACCCTGACCTGGCAGAAAAGTACCTGGGTGTCGCGGGAAGTTGGTTTCAGGGATCAGAAAGCGAAAAGGTGGTCCGGATGGATTCACCCGCCTTTGAAAAAGAGTTTAAGGTTATTGCCGATGACCCGGTAGAAGCCCACTATCTGCTTACCCCTAATATCATGGAAAAAGTGGTCCAACTAAGAAAAAGAGCCGATGCCCCTATCTACCTCTCTTTTTGTCATAATAAGCTCTTTATTGCCGTTCTTAACGGGGAAAACTGGTTTAAAGTGCCCGTTTTTGAGTCACTGTTTCGTATGAATGTAGTAAAGCAATATATACAGAGCCTGGGGCTTGTTTTTGGTATAGTAGAGGAACTTCATCTAAATCGACGTATATGGAGTAAGGCATAACAATGGAAGCGATTGAGTATTTTATGCAGGCAATGGCCGAGCGCCACGCCTGCAAGCGGTTTGATAAGAGCAAAAAGATTCCAGAGGCGCAGTTGCGTACCCTGCTTGAGATCGGCCGGCTTTCGCCCTCGTCGTTTGGGATGGAGCCGTGGCGTTTTCTTGTGATTCGTGACCGGGAACTCAAAGAGAAACTACAGCCGTTTTGCTGGAACCAGCCCCAGATCACCGAGTGCAGTGAGTTGGTGGTTATCAAAGCGTTGGTCGGGCCGCTCGCGCCCGGAAGCGCATATCCCAGAAATATGCTCTCACGCCGCGATCTTCCCAGGGAGAAGATCGAGGCCTATTTTAAAAAGTATGACGATTTTTCGGCGGAGCGGTTTGGACGGGGTGAGCTGGCCTGCTGGAGCGTCAAACAGTGCTATATCGCCGCCGGCAACATGATGACCGGTGCCATGGCCATGGGCATTGACAGTTGCGCGATTGAGGGGTTTGAGAAAGAGAAGGTGGAAGCTTTGCTGAAGATGGACGTGGCCAAAGAGACGTTGGCGCTTATTATTGCTTTTGGCTACCGGTTACATGAGCCGCCTGCCAAAGTGCGCCTGCCGTTTGATGAGGTTGTGAGTTTTCGCTAAACGTGTTTCGCGGCGGATACGCCGCGCCTTTTTAAAAATCCCAGACAATTCCGCCGTAGATGCCCGAAATGTCGATATCGGCATCGGTGTCGTCCACGTCGTCAAGCTTGACCTTCTGGTAGCGGTACCCCACCTCAAAGCCAAGTCCCATGGGCAGGGTATAACGCGCGTCGGTCTGCATATCGACCAAAGCGCTCCCGTCGTAGGAGACCCAGTTGCCTTCCGCCCCGATAGAGAGCCCCTCCAAAAAGGGCAGAGGCCAGCGGAAGTTGGCGTAAAGCATGGGAACGACAAAATCGACATCACTGGTATCTTTGATGCCGGTGGTTTTGTCGCTGATCATCACATAACCGTCCAAATAGCGGACGGTCAGACCCAGATCCAGATCGACCCCCGTATCAACCAGCTGGTAATAAAACGTACCGTCCAGGTTTTTTAACTCCGCTTCGGAGTAGACATCGGTACCCGCTCCCAGGTGAATATCGCCGAAGACAAACCCTTTTTCAATGCGTCCGTTACCGGATGTGTTGGTTTTGGTATAGCCCAAGCGTACGTTGGGCAGGATGGGAATAGGGTGTTCCAGTTTGGCACGTAGGTAAAGGTCTGTCTCGGTATCGAGGTTTAGATCGTCATCCAGGTCGATTTTGCTAATAAAATCGGGTAGGTTGTTGGGATATTTGATCCATCCGCTGGGATCATGGTTCCAAGCGCCGACGGCGATTTCTCCGCCAAGATCCGCCGCGACGCCGTTATGGGAGATGAGTGCCGTTGCGACAAGGGTTATAAAAAATTTTCCGCTCTTTCTCATTCTTTACTCCTTGCGCTTTTCTCTTTTTCCAAATTATAACAGGATTTTGTTACTTTTTTGTCAACAGCGGTTGAAAAAGCAAGATGACAAAAGCCCCAAAGGCGATAAGACTTTCATAAAGAAAGAGGGTTTCCCCGTAAAGTTTGCCCGCCAGCAGGGCCCCCAGAAAACCGCCCATGCCGTAGGAGATACCCAAAAAGAACTGCTGGGCCAGCGCTTTGCGCCGATAAAGCGAGTGCAAAAGCGTAATGGCGGCGGTATGGTAGAGCGCGAAACTGAGCGCGTGAAGGCTTTGGGCGGCGAAGATAACCGGCAGGTTGTCGGGAAAAAGCCAGAAGATGAGCCATCGGATCGCGGTGACAAAAACAGTGATTCGCAAAACCGTTAGCAGGTTTTTTTGTAAAAGCGGCCCCTGGAAATAGAACATCACGATCTCGCAGACGACCCCGAACGTCCAGAGCCAACTGGTTGTAGAGAGGCTCACGCCGTGGGCGGTTTCGTAGATGGTAAAAAAGTTATAAAAGCCGCCAAAGCTAATTTGCATCAATAAAAACGCAAGCCACAGGGGCCAGTAGGCGAATAGATCGAAAGGTTTGTCGCTTTCAGGCCGGTCGACATGGGCGTGGGCGTGGTCATAAAAGACGATGGCTATGCCGAGCAGGGCCGTGGCGAAAACGGTGCCGATTAGGTAAACCACTGCGTCCAGGGGGGCCAAGAGAATGCGTCCCAGCCATAACGCGATGGCAATGAAGCCGATGGAGCCGAAAAGCCGGGAACGGCCGTAGCTTTGGCGGCTTAAGCTCTCAAGCGCGCGGGTCTCCACGAACGGGAGCGCCACGCTCATGGCGGCGCCAAAGAGGAGATTGACGCCCAAAAGGGGCCAAAAGTGTCTCAGGGCGGGCCAAAAGAGCGTCACCGCCAACGTCATAAGCCCCAGGGCCGAGAGGAAGGTTTTGTCATTGAGCCGGAGATGTTTCAAAAAGAGAAACGGCGCGAAAAAGCGCATCAGGGGCGAGGCCGAAAGAAGCGCGCCGATCTCGACACTGCTATAACCCGCCATCTGCAACGCTTTGGGGAAGTAGATGACATAAACCCCCACGGCGGCAAAATAGAAAAAATAGAAGGCCGAAAGGCGCCAGAACACGGCTCTTCCTATTGGGGACGGTAGATGAGGCAACTGCCCGAGACCAGATCCCACAGGGTGGCCCGGCTTTTAAGAAGAAAGGGAACAAAAAGCCCAAAAAAGGAGAGAATGCCCGCCTGCATCGTCACATAACGGATTAGCAGTTTGAGAAGGGAGGGTTTGGGGTCGGCAAAGTAGAGATCGTAGGCTTTCATGCCGGGTGTCTGTCCTTTGAGGGCCCAAAGGGCTATGACGGAGAGAAAGTGAAGGGCCAGTATGATGAGCCACCCCTCGCCCATATGCTCCCTAAAGCCCTCCCTGTCGCCCATGACCAGGTAGATTACCACATACAAAATGGGCATGACAATCATAAAGGTGTCGGTCAGAAAGGCTTTCAGGCGCACGGTAACAGGAGCGCAGAGCGTTTCGGGGGCTTGGGATTTTTTCTCTTTTTTCGTCTCTGGCGCTTGCGCTTTGCCCTGCTTGACCTTCCGCCACCGACTCATCGATCAATCTTCCTGTTTAGTTGCCGCGGCTACCGGGTTTGATCGCCTCGCTACCCGCTTCGCACAGGGGGCACGCCTCGGGCGCGTACATCTCAAAGTCAAAATCGGCCAGAGCGAAGAAGGGAAGGTTTTCGGGCAGTTTGCAGTCGGGTTTGCGCGCAAGGTCGCTGTTGACCCGTTGGCAAAAGCCCCGGTTGGCCAGCGCCGCAAAGCCCACCACCTCAGCACCCAGACGCTCCACTTCCGCCGCCGCTTCCATGGCGGAGCCGCCGGTGGTGATAATATCTTCGCAAATAAGGATCTTCTCGCCCTTTTTGACCTCAAAACCCCGTCTCAAGGTCATTTCGCCGCCTACGCGTTCGGTAAAAATGTAGCGACAATCCAGCGCCGTGGCCAGGGCGAATCCGGCGATCAGTCCCCCGATGGCCGGGGAGCAGACCGTATCGACCGCCAGGCCGTAAGCCTTGATCTGCTCGGCCAGCGCTTCGGCGAGTAATTTGGCCGTTTTGGGCTCTTCCAGAACCTTGGCCGATTGCAGGTAGTATTCGCTATGGTTGCCCGAACTCAGCTTAAAATGCCCGTGCAACAACGCGTTGGCGTCCATATAAATTTTTTTCACATCCATTGATCGACCTTCCTGTAAGAGAAGAAGAGAGGTGTCAACGGGCCCTCAGGCCCGATCATTCTCTATTTTCCGTTAAACTTTCAGCACTTCCTGCTCTTTGGCCTTGACCAGCTCATCCACTTTTTTGACATAGTCGTCGGTGATTTTTTGCACCTGCTCCAGCCCCTTCTTCTCCTCGTCTTCGGTAATGAGCTTCTCTTTGGCCATCTTTTTGACCTTGTCGTTGGCCTCTCTGCGGATATTGCGGATGGCGATCTTGGCCTTTTCGCCCATCTGCTTGGCCTGCTTGGCGCTTTCTTGGCGTTGCTCGACGGTCATGGGTGGGAAGAAGAGTTTAATAGTCTCCCCGTCGTTGTTGGGGTTGACGCCGATATTGGCCTGCTGGATCGCCTGCTCGATCTCGGGCAGGAGTTTTTTTTCCCACGGGCTGATGGTGATGGTCTGGGCGTCCGTGGCAATCACGCTACCTACCTGATTGAGCGGTGTGGGGGTGCCGTAGTAGTCCACTTTGATGTTATCCACGATGTGGGTGGAGACCCGACCGGTGCGGATGGTGGTAAAATCTTTTTTAAGCACCTCGATGCTTTTGTCCATATGCTCTTTGGCGTAGTCGTAAACGTCGTTAAGGCTTTCCATATCTTTGCTCCTTACGGTTTTACCAGTAGTTTGGTGTTAATTTTATCGTGTCCCACCTTTAAGATAAGACGGCTTCGGCTGTTGGTCAGCCGAAGGGGGTACGTGAGGCGAAACTCCCCGTCATGAAGCGTTACCCGCTTCCAGCCGTGACCGGTGACGTAAAATTCGGCCTTTTGAGCCGACTCCCCGGGGCCAAGCTTAATATGAACATCTGTTAACTTGTTGTGGGGCGGCCATGCGCCGGGACTGATCCAGCGGGCGTTAAGGTGGCGGTAGCGCAGTTTGGCCGGTAGGTTGCTGTGACCCGTTAAGGCGCAACGGTCCAGATCAAGCGGGTCGCTCCCTTTGGAGACGGCGCCGACATTCTGGTTGCAGATGCCCTCAAACCCGAAGGAGGCGACCACCGCTTTGACCCGATCGTCATACTCTCCGTAGGGGTAGGCGAAGTAGCGGGGACGTCTACCCGTTTTGGCTTCCATGAGGGCCATGCCTTTTCGCAGTTCCTCTTTGAGCTTGTCGGTGTCGAGTTTGAGCATATGCGGATGGGTGTGCGAATGAAAGCCCAACTCGCCCCACTTGGCTGTTTCCCGTACCTGCGCCCAGCTCATGAAGTCGCCGTAGTGGCGGTCGGTGGCCTTGGTGTAGACAAAGAGGGTAAAGGGGTAGCCGTACTCTTTAAAAACCGGCAGGCCGTTTTCATAAAAGCTCTTGTAGCTGTCGTCGATGGTTAAAACCACCCAGTTGTCGGGAATGGCGTCGCCGTTTTGAAGGGCGCGCACCAGAACCGAAAGGGGCACTACCCGGTAGCCGTGGTTTTTGAGGTAATCAAAATGTTTACGTAAGTCGGCAATGGTGATATTGGTGGAGGGGTGCCGGTTGTCGCCGAAGCGGTGAAAGACAAAAATATGGGCGTCGGCAAGCAGGCTCGCGGTCACGAGCCAAAGGGCCAGGAGAAAGCGCATCGGTTACTTAGCGGCGGGGTTGGGTGTTGCGGGCGCTTTGGGTGCGGCGGGGGTTTCGGGCAGTTTGGGCGGTACGGGCGCTTTGTCGGGAGTGACGGTTTTGGCGTTGTCCACGACGGATCGGTTATACTCTTTGTTGTAGAGATACCCCAGCGCTACGGTGTTAAAGATAAAGATCAACCCGACCGTAAAGGTGGCCTTGACCAGAAAACCCGCGGGGCCCTTGGCGCCGAAAACCGATTCGTTGGAGCCGCTGTAGGCGCCCAGGCCGATGGAGGAGCTCTTTTGCAAAAGCACCAGAATGGTCAACAATATAGCCAATACAATCTGCGCGACGAATAGAATGGAGATCATGGGAAACGGTACCTTTAGGTTATAATTAGCGCGTTATTATATCCAAAAGCCTCCCGGAATGTAAACATGACGCCACACCACTCCTTCGGCCGCCGGGCCGATACCTACGATAGTTACAACGTGATTCAGGAGCGGGTGGCCCGCGAACTGGCCGCCTCCATAGAGGGTACGTACGAAAAAATAGTGGATCTTGGATGCGGAACCGGTGGCTTTTTTCGGGCGTATGATCGATCGTTCACATCCTATCTGGCGATAGATATTTCGCCCCGGATGCTGGCGCGACATCCCCAAAAAGAGGGGGTTGAAAAGTTGGTGGGCGACTTTAATGACCCGGCGCTTTTTGAAAAGATCGCGGCCTTTGGGCCCGATCTGGTTGTCTCCTCTTCCGCATTGCAGTGGGCGGAGGATCTTGACGGTACGCTGGG
>JAMOMS010000156.1 GCA_027067015.1 Campylobacterales bacterium
TGCAGATTCTGATCGCCCCCCTTCTTTTTGACGGCCAAAAGGTTGTACAAAACACGGCCGTCGCCTTTGAAGAAACCATCACGGCCGTCGGCGACCCCGACGAGCTGACCCGGCGCTACCCCCACGCCGACATCACCCGACTTGAAAAAAACGAGGTTCTTCTACCGGGTCTGATCAACCCCCACGTACACCTG
This sequence comes from Campylobacterales bacterium, assembly GCA_027067015.1. Lineage (GTDB taxonomy): Bacteria > Campylobacterota > Campylobacteria > Campylobacterales > Hydrogenimonadaceae > Hydrogenimonas. Next base: position 195 of record JAMOMS010000156.1, read on the forward strand.
GAGTTTGGCGCCAACACGACACACCTGCGCTACGGCGACTTCATGACGTGGCTTAACAGCGTCATCGCCCACCGCGACACGCTGATTGACGCGTGCAAGGCGGGCTGTTACAAGCGCCAGATTGATGCGATGCTCCAAAGCGGCGTCACGACCTTCGGGGCCGTCAGCAGTTACGGCAAAGAGCTGACCGCCTGCAAAGCCGCCCCCCAGCGGGTGGTCTTTTTCACTGAGGCCATCGGCTCCCGACCCGATGCCGTCGACGCCCTGTATGCCGACTTTACGCACCGTCTGCAAGCAGTCCAGAAAGCCGCTTCCGGGCGCCTCATTCCCGCCGTGGCGATTCACTCGCCCTACTCGGTCCACCCGGTACTGATGAAAAAGATTCTCCACACAACCCAGGGCCTTCTTCTTAGCGCCCACTTCCTGGAGTCTCCCGCCGAAAAGGCGTGGCTCTCAAACGGCACGGGCGATTTCGCCCCCTTTTTCAAAAACTTTCTCAACCAGTCCAAACCGCTCCAAAGCGCCGAAGCGTTCCTGCAAGCGCTGGATCGCCCCGCCCTGCTCACCCACGCCGTCCAGGCCGAAGAGACGCACCTGCGCCTGATGCGTCAAAACGGTCACACCGTCATCCACTGCCCCCGCTCCAACCGACTGCTCGGTTGCGGCCGCCTGGCGATAGAGCGGCTGGAAGAGACGGGCATTTCCTGGCTGATCGGCACCGACGGGCTCAGCTCCAACACCTCTTTGAATCTCTGGGAGGAGATGCGTTCAGCGCTGATGCTCCATTCGGCTCTGCCCCTTGCCAAAACCGCCCACGCCCTGCTACGCTCCGCCACCGCCGAAGCCGGCAAGGCGCTGGGTATGCGCATCGGCCTGATCGCGCCGGGCTACGCCGCCGACATCATCACGATCCGTCTGCCCGACACCCCCGAGGAGCGTGACGATCTGCCTTTGCAACTCATTTTGCATACCCAAACACCCACACGCCTCTATATCGACGGAGAACGCCATGTTTAAAAAGCTCTTCCAGCCTGTCACGGCGACGCTCGGCTTTATTCAAAAATATTTCAAAGCCCTCCTTTTTTTACTCATTGTGGCCCTGCTATGGCCCAAAAGCGCCGCCCCAACCCACGCCCCCAATCTCACGGAAATCGCGCTCACCGGCCCCATCATGGACGCGCGCAAGACGGTGGAGGCCCTTGAGGAGGCAAGGGAAGACCCCAACATCCGGGGCGTGCTCTTTTACGTCGACTCCCCCGGCGGCGCCGTGGCCCCGTCGGTGGAGATCAGCCTGGCACTGCAACGGCTCGCCAAAGCCAAACCGGTGGTCGCCTACGCGGGCGGCACCATGGCCAGCGGCAGTTACTACGCCTCGATTCACGCCACCAAAATCATGGCCAACCCCGCCGCCACTATCGGCTCCATCGGCGTCATCATGGAGGGGATGAATATCCGTCCGCTGATGAACAAAATCGGTATCACGCCCCAGGTGGTCAAAGCGGGGCGTTACAAAGAGGCGGGCACGCCGCTGAGGGAGTGGACGCCGGCGGAACGGCAAGAGATTCAGACCCACGTGCGAGACATTTACCGTATGTTCGTTCATGACGTCGCCCAGGCCCGCGGCCTGGACGAAAACCGCTCCGACCGCTTCGCCGACGCCAAAATTTTCATTGCCAAAAAGGCGTTGAAAGTCGGTCTGATCGACACGATCGGTTCACTGCATGAAGCCAAAAAAGCGGTGGAAAAACTCTCGCACGTCAAAGAGCCGAGATGGAAAAAAAGAAGCAAATGGGAGAAGTATCTGCAATCCCTGGCCGATGAGTCGGCCAGGGCCTTTACAGCCCAACTCAGGGCCTGGAGTATCCGCTGACTACCAGCGGTTAAAGTCGCCGCGGGGCTGGCGCGGCTCACGGGGACGGGCTTCGTTGACGCGCAGGGTGCGTCCGCCCACCTCTTTCCCGTTCAACGCCTCAATCGCCGTATTGGCCGCCTCGTCATCGGGCATCTCGACAAAACCGAAACCTTTTGAACGGCCCGTTTCGCGGTCGGTGATGATCCGCGCGCTGTCCACTGTTCCAAACTGCTCGAAAACCTCGCGCAGTTCACCATCGTCCATACGGTATGAGACGTTGCCTACATAGATATTCATGGGTCACTCCAAAAAAAACTCCTCCGGTTCAAAAAATTTAAAAAATTTTATGAAGCGGATTCAGCACTATAGCATAACTTCTCTTTATGGCCACCCTTTGATACAATGAAACGGTCATCGACAACCAAAGGAGAGAAATGAGAATAAGCGCTTTCATACTGATATGGCTGACACTCCTTTTTAACGGATGCGACAACACCGACCATACCCATTCAACCGCTGTCTGCGCAAACTGCCGTATCGCCTGCGTGGGTGATAGCATCACCGAAGGATACGGCCTTCACGACCCCGCAACCCAAAGCTACCCCGCCCAACTGGCCAAAACGCTACACTCTGCCATTGTGGGTAATTTCGGCAAAGCGGGGGCCACCCTTCTTCGATCAGGAGACCGCCCTTACGCGCAAACCGCCCGGTTTGAAGCGTCCAAAACATTCGCGCCCACCGTCGTTGTCATCGCTTTGGGGACCAATGACGCCAAGGATCGCAACTGGATGCATCATGACACTTTTATACAAGATTATCTCAATCTCATAGCAACCTATCGCCGCCTACCCTCCAAACCGACCCTCTATATCGCCTTGCCGCCGCCGGTCTTTCGATCCACCCAGGGTATCAGCGATAGACGCATCCGTGACGAGATCCACCCCCTCATCCGCCAGGTCGCTGTCCAAAGCGGTGTCGGTCTGATTGATCTTTATACCCCTTTGCAAGGCCAAGGCGATCTTTTTCCCGACGGCATCCACCCCAACCCAAAAGGGGCCGGTATCATCGCCGAAACGGTCTATCGTGCTATCAACGGTAGTTAAAAATGTAGTAAAGTTTTTGGAAGTCCCTATTTTAGGGCTTTGGAGTGGTGCGCCCGAGAGGATTCGAACCGGAGGCGCGTTAAGCGAAAGCGAACGGCTTCGCTTTCGTAGCGCCGCACGCCGATGCCGATGTTTGCACAGCGAACCGGCAGACGGCAAAAAAATCTGGATTTTCAAACAATCTTGGAAGATCAAAAAAGATGGCGCGCCCGAGAGGATTCGAACCTCTGGCCTTTGGCTCCGGAGGCCAACGCTCTATCCGGCTGAGCTACGGGCGCTTTGCAAAGCGGAGTGTGATTATACCAAATTTTCCAGCGTTTCAATCTTGGCCGTCGCTTTATACCGGCCGTCGCTTAGCGTTACCCGCTCACCCGCCCGCAGATCGGCCAGCTTCACGACACGCCCCTGACGGCTGACCTGCGCGAAACCGGGGCGCGCTTTTGTCGCGGGATCAAGCGCCTTCAAGCGCTCCAACGTGGCGTTGAGGAGGGCAGTTTTGCGCTCTGTCAGATGGTTGACGGCCATGTGTGCCTGAAGGCGCAGAGGGCTCAACCGCGACGCTTTGGCCGCCAGGTACCTTTTGCCCAGCTCATCCAACCCTCTCTTCATCCGCGCCACCTCGTCCGCGCCCCTCTCCACCCGACGGCTGACGGAATGGGCTTCCAATTGGCGTACCAGGGCTTTTAACGCCAACTCTTTTTGCGTTACGATCTGCCCTATCCGCCCTTTTAGGCGATCCATCCGCTCATCCAGCCCCATAAGTACCTCCTCCGCGGAAGGCAATATCATCTCCATCGCCGCACTGGGGGTGGGGGCCCGAAGGTCGGCCACAAAATCGGTAATCAGCGTATCCACTTCGTGCCCCACGGCCGAGACCACGGGGGTTTGGCAGGCAAAAACCGCCCGTGCCACCGCCTCTTCGTTAAAGGCCCACAGATCCTCCCGACTGCCGCCGCCGCGCCCCAGCACGATCACATCCGCCCCCAACCTGTCGGCATAGGCAAGGTGCCTGGCAATCTCCAAGCCGGCCTCAGCGCCCTGCACCAGCGTATCCACCACCGTCAGCCTCACCAAAGGCCAGCGCCGGGAGGCGACACGGATCATATCCTGCACCGCCGCGCCGGTTTTGGAGGTCACCAGCACCACGTGCCTTACCCTCTTTGGCAGAGGCTTTTTGCGCTCAAACAACCCCTCATCGGCCAGCCGCTTTTTTAGCTGTTCAAACGCCACGGCCAACGCCCCCTCGCCGTCCGGTTCGACGCTTTGGACCATCAGCTGGTAGTTGCCCCGGGGCACATAAACCGTCACCGCCCCAAACAGCACCACCCGCATCCCCTCTTCCAGTCTAAAGCGCATCTTTGCGGCATTGGAGCGAAACATCACGCAACTAAGCGCGCTCTTTTCATCTTTGACGGTAAAGTAAAGATGCCCGCTGGTGTGGTAGGTGACACGGGAGACTTCCCCCCGTACCCGCACCTGCATGAAGGTCGACTCCAGCAGGGATTTGATCTGTTCGTTTAACTCGCTAACGCTCAGCAGGCTCATTTGCGCGCGATCAGCAGGGTGGAGATGCCCATGGAGAAAGATTGGGTATGCAAAACCTCAAAACCGGCCTTTTCCAGCTCCTCTTTGAGCATATCGGTGGTCAAAAACCCCTCAATGGAGTCGGGCAGATATTTGTAGGCTTTGTAGTTGCGGCTCACCAGGCCGCCCAGCGTGGGCAGTATGCGGTGCATATAAAAGTCGACCACGCGCCCTTTCAGGCCCCTCTCCTCTCTTTTGGTAAACTCCAAAATCACCGCCATGCCGCCGGGTTTGAGCACCCGGTAAAACTCGTTGATCGCCTCCTGGCGGTCCACCACGTTGCGGATACCGTAGCTGATGGAGAGAATATCGGCGGTGGCGTCTTCCAGGGGCATCTGTTGCGCCTTGGCCACCACAAACTCGGCGTAATCCACCTTCTCTTTGGCGACTTTGAGCATCCCCTCGCTGGGATCGACCCCGATAAAACGCCCTATCGTCGCGCCCGCCTCCCGGGCCCGCTCCTTCCACCACTGAAGCATATCCCCGGTCCCGCAGGCCACATCCACCACCGTCAGGTTCTCGCTCCGATCCAGCAGTTGCAGGGTTTTGTCACACGCCCGTTTCCGCCAGGAGCGGTCAATCCCCATACTCAAAATGCGGTTGGTCACGTCATAGGTTGACGCGATCTCGTCAAACATATGGACAATCTCTTCCTGTTTTTGCGCTCTATCCATGCTTTGCCTTTAGCCACACCGTTATATCCTCACCCAGGGCGCTTTGGTGCAGTTTGATCAATTCTTGCGTGCCATTATACCCAAGCCCCTCTTTGAGCCTCGGCGCGATAAAGAGCAACAACCAATCATAGGTCTCTTCAAGCGACTTGAGCAAAGCGGGCCCGCCCTCTACCAGTATCAACCCCTTTTCGGGGAGTTGATCGGCTATCTCAACCTCCCGGCCCGGCACGAAAAAGAGGGGAATGGAGCGATCTACCGTCTCTTGACGGCGACTTAGGATGGTCACATTTGGCGGTCGGTCGCCGCTTAGGCGGCAATCAAGTAGCGGCCGATCGGTTCGTACCGTCCGCGCGCCGATTACGAGCCTGTCCGCCACACCCCGCAGTCGGTGCACCCAACGACGGGAGGCTTCGGAGCTGATCGTGCCGCCGTCGACGGTGCCGTTGAGGCGTTGGGCCAGTTTAAAAAGCACAAACCGCCCCGCGCGCCACCGCACAAAGGGTTCCAACAACCGCTCGCAGGCCTCTTTTTCCACCCCCTCTATCACCTCTATCCCGCAGGCTTTAAGCCGCTCTATACCGCCGGCGGCCTGCGGGTTGGGATCACGCGTACCGATCACCGCCCGCTTAAACCCCAACGCCTCAATCAACCCCGCGCAGGGGGGTGTGCGCCCCGTATGGGCGCAAGGCTCCAGGGTGACATAGATGGTCGCCCCCTCAAAAAGGCGCCCCGCTTTTTGGCGCAAAGCCTCATGAAGCCGTAACGCCTCTTCACACCCGTTTAGGCTCTCGTCGCCGCTTAGACGCGCATAGGCGTCACGGATGGCACGCACCTCGGCATGGGGGCCGCCGGCTCTCTCATGGGCCGATACCGCCAAAAGCGCGCCGTGTTTGTCCAGCACCACAGCGCCCACAGCGGGGTTGGGATAGGTCAGAAGCTGAAAACGCCAGGCTGTTTCCAGGGCCAGGCGCATATAGAAGGGGTGGTCCATTACCACTCGTAGTAGGTGCGGGCCTTGCGGATCTCATCCAGCGCGTAGCGCTCCTCGCCGTGTTCGGTTTGCACGACCGCCTCGTTGTTTTCAAAGGCGCTGAGCGTACCCTTGACCTTGTCGCCGGAGCTGAGTTTAAGCGCCACCTTCTCGCCCAGGGAGTTTTGAAAGTGTTCGGGTTTTTTCAGGGGACGCTCCACGCCCGGGGAGCTGACCTCCAGAAAATATTTGTCCGACACGGGGGGATAGACATCCAGCAGTGGCGAAAGATCCCGACTGATCCGGGCGCACAGATCCAGATCGACCCCGCCCTCTTTCATAATATAGACCCTGTAAACGGTCTGGCCGTTCTCGCTGGCGATTTCCGTATCGTACAGCCTGGCGCCGTGGGCCTCTACCACCTTTTTGACTTCATCGGTCACGTTCATGAGCGCAACTCTTTCTCAATCTGATCAAACAGCGCGTCCATCCGCTTGACTCTGTCCAGCTCTTTGTCAAAACGAAAATGGAACCGGGGGGTTTTAAACCAGCCCGCCGACTTGAGGCAGTAGGCTTCCAGCCCGCGGCTAACCTTTTTAAGCTGTTTGAGGATGGTCTTTTGGGCCGCCTCGTCTATGCCGGTGGGATCCAGGTAGACATCGGCGTCATCCCGTCCGCGGCTACAGACCACCTCCGTCACGCTCAATCCGCGCAGGCGCTCATCCCCCAGTTGGCTCAGGGCCTCGGGAATCAGCTCCCTTAAAAGCGAATCGGCCCGCTTGCGCTTGATCTCCTCGACGGTCATAGACTCGCCGCCTCCTCTTTCTCTTCATACGCCTCAATCACGTCACCCACTTTGATGTCGTTGAAGTTCTCCAGCATCAGGCCGCACTCATACCCTTTGCTCACCTCTTTGGCGTCGTCTTTGAAGCGTTTCAGTGAACTGATGCGGGTATCGTAAATGACCACGCCGTCGCGGATGAGGCGGGCTTTGGCGTTACGTCGTATCACGCCGTCGGTGACCATACACCCGGCAATGGTGCCCACTTTGGCCACGCTGAAGGTCTCTCTCACTTCCGCCTGGCCGATACCCTCTTCACTGATGACCGGGCTCATCATGCCCGCCAACAGCGCCTTGACGTCATCGATCAGGTCGTAGATGATGGAATAGGTTTTGATCTCAACCCCCAACTGCTTGGCCTTGTTTTTAATGGCCGCCGTCGGACGGACGTTAAAGCCCAGAATCACGGCATTTTCGTCGGCATTTGCCAGCGTGACGTCGCTTTCGGTAATGCCGCCCACGCCGGAGTGGATGACGTTGATCTTGACCTCTTCGTTCTTGAGTTTTTCCAAACTTCCCTTGATCGCTTCCAAAGAGCCCTGTACGTCGGCTTTGACAATAACCGGAAGCGACTTGATCTTCCCTTCGGCGATCAGCGCGCCCAGCTCATCCAACGTCACCTTGGTCGATTTGCTGAGCTCTTTTTGGCGCAGGTACTCTTTGCGTTTCTGGGCCAGTTCGCGCACCTGTTTGTCGCTCTCCATCGCCACCAGGATCTCGCCGGCGTCGGGCACCTCGTCCAGGCCGACCACCACGCCCGGGTCGCTGGGGGCAAGGCTTTTTGTCTGTTTGCCCATATCATCCAAAATCGTCCGCACCCGACCGAAAGTCCGACCGCAGATGACATGATCACCCACTTTGAGGGTACCGTTTTTGACAATCACGGTCGCCACCGGACCGCGCCCTTTTTCCAAAGAGCTCTCAATGACAATCGCTTTGGCCAGCCGCTTGGGATTGGCTTGAAGCTCCATGATCTCGGCCTGGAGCAAAATGGTCTCAAGCAGATCATCCAATCCCTGGCCGGTTTTGGCGGAGACTTCCACAAACTCATACTCGCCGCCCCAGTCAACGGGCATAAAGCCGAGCTCCGCCAGTTGCGATTTGACCATGTCGGGGTTGGCTTCGGGTTTGTCGATCTTGTTGATGGCGATAATCATCGGCACGTCGGCGGCCTTGGCGTGGTTGAGCGCCTCCTGTGTCTGGGGCTTGACCCCGTCATCGGCGGCGACGACAATGATGACAATATCGGTCGCCTGGGCGCCGCGGGCCCGCATCTCGGTAAAGGCTTCGTGGCCGGGGGTGTCGATAAAGGTGATCTTCTTGCCGTTTTTCTCAACCTGGTACGCCCCCACGTGCTGGGTAATACCGCCCGCTTCCCTTTCGGCCACCCTGCTCTCGCGAATCTTGTCAAGCAGTGAGGTTTTGCCGTGGTCGACGTGTCCCATAATGGTAATAACCGGCGGACGCTCCTCAAGGTAGTCGTCTTCCACCTCATCGTACTGGGCCACGTAATCCAGCGCGTCAAGGGGATTGATGGTCTCTACTTGCACGCCGAACTCTTCGGCCAGAATCTCGATCTCGTCTTTTTCCAGGAAGTCATTTTTGGTGACCATCTTGCCCAGGGCAAAGAGCACCTTGATCACGTCACCGGCGCTCTTGCCCACCTTTTCGGCGAACTCGTATACCCGACAATCCTCGGGAATCTTGACGACACTGGGAGCTGTCTGCGTCTTATCGGTCGCTCTTCGACGTTTTTTGGGTAATTTTCTACTCACGCTACGTTTTCCTTTGCTGGGGCCGCCCCGGCGCCCGACGGGCTGTTTGGGCCGGGGTTCGGCCGGTTTGAGGGTGGTGGGGGTTTTGGGCTCTTCCATCGCCCGCATCGCCTCGGTCAAATCGGGCAGGATCTCCTCTTCGATCGTATAGTCCACACTGATACCGCCGATGTCGCGGTCTTCAAGCAGGTTGAGCTTGACACCCTCCTCTTTTTTGGGCGCGGGCGCGCTCTTTTTGGCTTTCTTTTTCGCTTTTTTGGCGGCGATACTCTCATCCACTTCGGCGATCACCCGGTTCTCCGCGCCGATCTCGCTCTTTTTAATACTCGGCGCGCTCTCCGTCGCCTCGACACGGGGGCGCTTTTTCTTGACAATGAAAATACCCCTGCGCCGTTTGGGTTTGGCTTCCGCTTTCTCGTCCGTTTTGGCGGCCACCTCCTCTTTGGGCGCTTCAGGGGTTTTGGCGACAGGTTTTTCCTCTTTGGGCGTCTTTTTGGACGCCGGCTCGGGTTCGGGCGCTTTGGAGACGGAGGGTTTACTCTCCTCTTTCACGGCCGGCGCGCCCTTTTGAGGCGCTTCTTTGGCCGCTTCGCTCGTTTTGCCCGATTTTTTGGGCGCTTTTTCCGCCTTTTTGGGTGCCTCTTTTTTACTCTCTTTCTTTTTGGGAGACGGTTTTTCGTCCCGCTTCTGCTCTTTTTTGGCCAGCGAGGGCGGCACCTCTCCGGTCATGACGTAATTGACGATCATCTCAGCTTCCGCGGGCGTGACGCCGCTTGAGTGAGTCTTGACGTTGTCAAACCCCAATTCCCGGGCCTTTTCGACAATCTCCGTACTCTTTATCCCAAGCTCGTTCGCAATTTCACTGATTCGTACTTTGCCCATTCCCTGCCGTCTCCTTCAATTTGGGGCCGTTATCCAACCCTCTGATGATCTTGCCCAAGTCGGTTGTGGCGTATTCGCGATTGCCGCATAGCTTTGCCATCCGCTTTCTTAGCTTCGGCTCGTCGATGCAGGAGGTACAGAGATAGAAGCTTCTTCCCTGCCCCCGAAATGGTCGCAAATGATTGTTTTCACACTGTAGCCGTATAAGTTGCGCCTGCAAAAAACGGCGGCGGCAATGGATGCACATTCTAACCGGATCGGACATAATCGTGCAATTATACCAAAATATCGGGCGTTTAGCTGAAAATCACCCCGTCATTGTCAAAATCGAGGATCAACGCGCGAAAAGAGGGAAAGCGTTTCTCAAACGCGCGGTGCAGTTTGGCGGCGTCTTCGCGGTAGACCATATTGAAAAAAGTGGAGCCGCTACCTGAGAGCGTACTCATCAACGCCCCGTGCTCCACGGCCAACCGCTGAACCTCAAAGAGCTCCGGGAGCATCTTCATCCGAATCGCCTGGTGAAACCGGTCTCTGGCGGCGATGCGAAGCATCTCCCACGACTCGTTGAAAAAGCAGGCGGTCAGCAGGCTGGCGTGCCCCACGTTGTAGACGGCCTCCTCTTTACGGTAGCTTTTTGGCAGGGTGGTGCGGGAGTGGGCGGTAGAGATGGGTTTGTCGGGAATAACCACCACCGCTTTTAGATAGCCCGGTATCCTCTTTTTCTGGCTATAAACCCGGCGATTCTCCACCACCGCCGTATTAAACCCCCCCATCACGGCAGGAGTGATGTTGTCCGGGTGGTGCTCATAGTGGAGCGCCAGATTAAGCAGTTTGCGCTTGCTCACATTCACCCCCGCCGCGGCGTAAGCGGAGGCGATGGCGCTGACAATCACCGCCGAAGAACTGCCAAGGCCGCGCGAGAGGGGAATCTTGTTGGTAAAACGAAAGCGAAAGATCCCCTTTTTCCCGGTCAGATAGCGGTAGTGGTCGTTGAAAATATTGATAAAGAGGTTGTTGCCCTTCAGGCGCGGGTTGTCCGCCCCCTCCCCGCGAATGGAGACACTAAAAAAAGAGGAGGGTTGAATATGCACCCGGTTGCGCAGGTTCAAAGAGAGCCCCAGGGTATCAAACCCCGGGCCGAGATTGGCGCTGGTGGCGGGTACACTGATGGTCAAAACGTCTCCTGAGGCCTATAGAAATTGTGGCAATTTTAATCTAACTTTGCTTAAACGGCAGGCAATACGTACATCGGCTCGGTCTTTGTATCAAAAACAACCTCATCCAGCCGTTCGGGCAGAGCAA